>NZ_JACJSA010000017.1 GCF_014697545.1 Oscillatoria sp. FACHB-1407
CCTGACCAGCCGACGAATACAAATCTGTCGCGCTTGAGCCAGTCATCGAGGACGTCAAACCATCCTCGCTCTGCTTGCGCGCGCCCCATTGCTATGGTCATAGCGCGGAATCTCCGAAATTTAAGTTATGAGTACAGATTGAATTTACTGTTCTATCCATGTTCTGCGGTAATGCAAAAAATGGGATCGAATATGAACAGTATTTACGTTTCTTTACCTTGTTATGAATTATATCGATATCTTTTAAGATTTTTCATCCCTTCTGATCCAAGTTGGGGATCTCTATCCAGGATGAGCAACTTCTGTAGACATTTGAGATACTAGAGATCGGTATGCCTTAGCTAGCTAGTGAATTGCTCATGTTTATTATTGATATTGCTCTGAGAAACACTCCTGCGATGTTGTCTGTGCAGCGCAAGACAGTAGAGGATGCTGAAACGGTTTACAAAGAAGTTTTGGATGCTATGCGGTCTGGTAACCCTGTCATTTTGGAACTGACCTGCGAAAAACAGCCCGATAAGAAGATGGGCATTTTAGTCAGCGAGATCTCGGCTGTTCAGCTTTCTGAGAAGACAGGCGCAGGTACATCATCGGGTAGACCTCCTGGATTTTTTGCATTGACAGCTGAGTCCTAGTTATGGAGTCATTTTGGTGGGGCTTAGGCTAGATCTGCGTCTCACCAAAATGTTGTGTTTACTAGTTCTCATTTTTGAGCTGCTTTTATGAGTGATTCGGCGATCGCCATCCGTGATCTCAGCTTTGAGTGGTCAACCCAATCTCCCGTGTTGAAGTCGTGCTCCTTAGAAGTGCCTAAGGGGCAATTTTGGATGCTCTTAGGCACAAATGGCAGTGGCAAATCCACCTTGCTCAAGCTGTTAGCGGGGTTATTACCCATCCAATCGGGGGAGATCGAGCTGCATAAACCTGTAGGGTTTGTGTTTCAAAATCCCGACCATCAACTCGTGATGCCGACGGTTGCCGCAGATGTCGCCTTTGGTCTGGTAGAAGAAAAACTATCCCTAGCGGAGGTGCGGCAACGGGTTGAAGATGCTTTAACAGCGGTCAATCTGTGGCATTTACAGCGACGACCCATTTATGCCCTGAGTGGTGGGCAAAAACAGCGAATTGCCCTGGCAGGGGCGATCGCGCGTCATTGCGATGTGTTGCTGTTAGATGAGCCAACCGCGTTGTTAGACCCAGAGAGCCAGCTTGATCTGGTTGCTCAGGTACAACGACTGGTGAAAAGCCGTGGGCTAACCGCCCTGTGGGTGACGCATCGGCTAGATGAACTGGAATACTGTGATGGAGCCTTTTTGTTAGAACAGGGGCGTGTTGTTGAGCAAGGCGATCCACAGCGGCTCAAGCAGCGACTGATCAGCAGTTCGCCTGCGGCATAGGTAGCCGTAGTAATTCCGGCGTTGCTGAATAGAGGGATGATTATTTTGACACAGACGTGAGCGAGACGCTCACACTCCTTTCAGGTGAATCGTTTAAACCAGTGCGAGCATCCTGCTCGCGACTAATTTATCTCCAAGATCAGCAACGCCGCAACTCATATATGTAATGAATTCGCGGCTATCAGAGCGAAGTCCGCCGACGCGGACTCTGGAAGGTGCAGAATTTGACGAACCGACGCAGGTCGGTTTCGCTTCTATAACGGTGGTTTTAACCGCCAAAATCCCGATCCCGAATTCACGTTAAATTTAGTGCTACTTGGTTGGTGTAGCTAATTGGGGTGGTTGGGCTAACACAGGCAGCGTTGATAGACCAAACTCCTCACGAATTGAGGGAGTCAGGGGACGAAAATTGACAAAAAAGGTTTTAACCCGACGGAGCACATGTCCTGTAGTTGGTTTGTTGCGATTACCAGAAGCGTTTTCGCCATGCGCATAGGTGTATAGTGCGCCAGCAAAGGGTAACGGTTCTAGTGGGTTGCCTTGATGAGCGAGAAGCTTCATAACGGTTGAATGCTTAGTGTAATAGCTCGCAAAATCCAAGGTTGGGTCGTGTAGATCCTCTGGCACTCTGGCTAGATCAGCACGCAGAATATTACAACTGCCACAGCGTTTATAAAAGTCATTGCGAGCCAAATAAATTTGCTGGCTTCCTTCCTCGTAGAGATAGCCTTGCCGCATATACCATCCGTTGGCATTGGGATGTTGATCGACGTAGGCGGCTAAGTGACGACTGACCAGATCGTCGGCATCAACTTTCATTACATGGGTGGGGTGCGATCGCAACGCATATTCGAGTGCTGTGAGATGCTTTTTCATGCGATCGCGCACCTTTTCAAAGCGAACATCGGCGGCTGGTACCGGAAAATCAACATTGATGTAAGTGATATTGGGATGATGAAACCCAATTTCCGGTCGTTCGTGACAAGCAACCACAATATTGAAGTTGGGTGAGGTTTGACTACAGAGTGAACGAAGGGTGCGTTCAAACAGCAGTGTGACTGTATCCCACGATTTAGAAACCTTAGGGCTTTGCAACGGAATCACAAAAGATAGCATGAGTTCCTCTCCACAGTTTTTAAGGAATAAGCAATCGGTCACAATTGGAATATTGAATTCATTGCCGATCCAAGGAGAGTATTTCTAATTCAAAGTGAATGAATTATTTGTGAGAGATGGCGGGGATACAACTCTCACTTCTTCTATGGAATGGCTAGAAGACAATCAATGCTTCAAGCTTCTAAAGATACTAAGTACTGCTATTCACAGATAGGGTTCGGAAATGAAGCCAGAGGGTATGAAATTGGCAGCAGCCAGAGGTTCCACCCCTGCATTCCAAATTCCCACCCCTATTTACAATAAGTTGTACTAAGCTGACGAAAAAGTTATGGAACTCATAATATTGGGTTGTTCTACCATTTTTTATATCAGCAAAATTCTAGCTTTGGAATGATTGACACAATATCAAACTAATTTTTTGAAGTCGATTTAATTGAACAGAAGCTTTGTTTGTGGAAGTTGCTTTGCAACAATTTAGACAAAGCAAAAATAAACTTTCAAGACTTAATATTACGTTCCAAAAATAAGTAAAGGTGAGTCAATGGGGTGAAGTTTACTTGAAGGATTACCTTACCTGTAAGGCGTTGCAGCTTTTACAGTAATTTATTCTACAGGAAGAGTAACCCCTGAATAGCTGCTCTTAATCATTAATGAGTAATTGATTGGTAGATAAAACAAAACTCCAGAACCGTGTCTGGAGTCGTGATTTGACAAAGGCTGAGATTGATATCTACTTTGTTCCGTAGAGGCGATCGCCCGCATCTCCCAATCCTGGAATAATGTAGCCGTGTTTATCTAGATAATGATCAATTGAAGCGGTATATACGGGTACTTCGGGGTGCTGTTCGTGAAAATGCTTTAACCCTTCCGGGGCTGCTAATAAGCACACGAATTTGATGGACAAAGGATTAGATTCTTTGAGGCGATCGACCGCAGCGATCGCAGAGTTTCCGGTTGCCAACATGGGATCAACAATTAACATATCGCGTTGTTCTACATCGATTGGCAATTTCAAGTAATATTCAACAGCAGTTAAAGTAATGGGTTCTCGATATAAGCCAATATGCCCGACTTTTGCATTTGGAATTAATTCCAACATGCCATCTAAAAGACCCTGGCCAGCCCGCATGATGGATACAATCACCATGCTTTTATCTGCTGCCAGGACGGGAGCCTCCATCTCTGTTAATGGTGTTTGAATTGTTTCATATTTGAGGGGTAAATCGCGTGTTACTTCATATGCCAAGAGCATTGCAATTTCCTTCAGTAACCGCCGAAAATCTTGCGTGTGAGTTTGCTTTTGGCGCATGAGCGTTAGCTTGTGCTGCACCAAAGGGTGGTTAATGACAATTACCTCTGCTGCCATTGATATCAGCTCAATTTATCTAAAGTAGTAAAAAATAGATGACATATTCTATAGGTGAAAATCAAAATAAGCAAGCAGTCTATGACCCCTTTTCTTTAGTTTTTTGCAAGGGATTGAGAGGTCATATTTTCTCACTTTAACTGTCGCCTTAATTGTCACCGCTTAATTGTCACTAATTGTGTAAACGAATAACAATTACAAAGGTCTTGAGTAGTAGAATACTGTACCATCAGTATGCAGGGTGCAACGTTATTCATATGACCGCAAATCAGCCAAAACCAAGATCGAGGCATATTATCTTAACGTCCCATCAAAATAGTGCTGGTGCAAAGGTGCCACCTATTGTGTGGGGAGCCGCTAGCCCTCGCGATCGCGGTCCCATTATCAGCTCTGTCAGGAGTGTTGCTGGTCGCAATGTCATTGGCACTCATGGCGGTTCTTATAGCGTTTATCGGGCATTGGCAGTCGCGAGCGGAGTGTTAGATCCCGATCATCGGGCTGACTTAACGAATACTTCGCCGATTGTCCATATTGGACCCCATCCTACCTGGGGCGACCCTGACAAAATCGTTTCCTTAGACCCGTTTGGGGCGATCGCCGGAGAGGTGTTTGCTGCTCTTTATCCCAGCGATTACGACATTCGTCCTACGATTGCGGTGACAAAAGCGCACATCACTATCCCGGAGTTGAAGGATGAAATCGCGGCAGGGCGGTTAAAGGTCGATGGTAAGTTGCTGAAACCCGATGGCAGTCTACTCGTTACCAAGGCTGCGATCGATCCCGTGTGGTATTTGCCAGGTATTGCTAAACGCCTGAATGTAGATGAATGGGAACTGCGGCGTATCCTGTTTCAACAAACTGGCGGAATGTTTCCTGAGTTGGTTACGCGCCCTGATTTACAGGTCTTTTTACCGCCGATTGGAGGGACAACGGTTTACATCATTGGTGATGTGGAGACGATCACTGATCCCACAAAACCCCTCGCGGTGCGGGTACATGATGAGTGCAACGGATCGGACGTGTTTGGTTCTGATATCTGTACCTGTCGCCCCTATCTGGTGCATGGCATTGAGGTGTGCATTCAAACTGCTCAAGCTGGGGGTGCGGGCGTCATTATCTACTGCCGCAAAGAGGGGCGGGCGTTGGGCGAGGTCACTAAGTTTTTGGTGTACAACGCTCGGAAGCGTCAGGAAGGGGGCGATCGCGCTGATGCCTATTTTATCCGTACCGAGTGTGTCGCGGGCGTGCAGGATATGCGCTTCCAGGAGTTGATGCCAGATGTGTTGCACTGGCTGGGCATCACGAAGATTGACCAACTTGTCTCGATGAGCAACATGAAGTACAACGCGATTACTCATGCAGGCATCGAAGTGGTGCAGCGGATTCCGATTCCGCCAGAGTTTATTCCGGCGGATGCTCAGGTGGAGATTGAAGCCAAGAAAGCGGCTGGCTATTACTCCGACAATGGCGTTTTAGAGCAAGATTTGCTGGCGCAGGTGAAGGGACGGGATTATTAGAAATAGGGAGTAGGGAGTGGGGAGTAGGTTTTGGGGTAAAGCTCCTTTTATCCTTTAGCCCTTATCCTTTAGCCTTTAAAACACTGTTCCGTCGCTCTGAATCTGGATGGGGGGAGTGCCTCCCGATCGCTTCTCAGCGGCGATCGCCCGTCCTGCTGCCCAGGTGCCGCCCTCTAGCACTTTGACCAGGGGAAGTTCTTGGGGAGTCAGGTTGAGGGTTTGGCGAATGGTGTTGGCGATCGCATCCAGCAATACGACAGTCAGTGCTCGCCACTCGACAATCACCTCTGAACTGGGGAGGTGTGGTTGTGTGGTCACGTTGGGGTGTTTTGCCTGGATCAAACCCATGTCAAAACACAGTCCACCGTTGCGATATTCGGCTAATCCGGTGAGTTGATCCAATCCGGTGATCTCGATGCCCAACTCCTGCAAGGGTTCCAGGAGTGAATAGGTCAGCCATTGAGACAGTTTGTGAAAAGGGACAAGGTTTGAGCCGAGAGCCGCTTGGGGCAGGGCTGAATGTGCCCAAACGTCCCCTAAATTGACTCCAGCGATCGCCACTCGACCTGCCCAGATTTCACTCAATCCCTGCAACACGGCTGCAAACACCTCGCTGGCAGCCAGTTTGTGTTGCTCAGTCCGTTGTGCTAGATAATCCACCAGATAACCGGGACGGGGATTAGTTTCACCAAAGAGTTGAGGATGACTGTGGAGTGCTTGCCCCAGTTGTTGCAATAACGCTAATCGCCCCTCTAACCCCACTAAAGGATTCTCATCTGTGACTTGAAAGCCTTGAGCCAGAGTCGTTTCAGTGAGTTGTTGTAACCCGGTTGCATCGACCTGCAAGGGATGGTCTGGATGGCTGGAGAAGAGTCCCTGACAGAACATCTGAAAGCTGGCAACCGCTAACCCCTCCGATCGTCGAAATACTTGCCCGGAGTCTGCTTCGACGTATTGCCATACGGCTCCGGCTCCGGCATCGAGCAACACACTGACAATGGCCAGATCAAACTTGGCTCTGGCTTGCTCTAATGGGCTGAGAGAAGCCAACTGCTGCTGAAGCTGAACGACTCTCGCCACCCCACCCACATCAAAATGCCGCCAACGGCTGTGAAACGGTACTTGCAGATCGGGGTAGTTGGCTTGCATCACCTGCAACACAAAGGCTGCGGTCGGTTCCAGTTGGCTCAGGTCACAGCGAAAATGCTGCAACTGATCTTGACAAGCTAACTCAAACAACTGATCACAGCGATCGCGAATTGCTTGAGGTGAGCGAAGATAGGCGATCGCCTCTTGCTCCGCCTGAGACACACCCTCAAAATTGGCTACCATTCACACTCTCATTCCCTTCTCGGTTTTTAGGGCAGCCGTGTAGGCTCTCCAACCGCCCCATTGCGTAATCTCTTGCTGATTTTCGCAGAGAAAGGGTTCACCCAACACCCCCAACACGGTTTCACCATCAATCAGGCGCACCTTACCAATGCAAAGACCGGGGGGTTCGCGCAGCAGAATACTGGAGATTCCCTCAGTGGGTACAGCCCACACCTCAACGGCGATCGCCCGTCCGCCGTGGGTTACGCGCAACATTGCCGGATGACAGTCATTAATTGACCAAAGGCGATAGTTGGGTTCTGTCAACGTTTCGCGGAGAAAAGTTGCACCCGCATTCAACAGGTTTTGGTTCAGTGCCAGCCCCCGCATCAAGGTGCCGTTCACTGCCAGACTAATTGCTTCCATGCCGAAGCTTCACTCCTCACTCAATATCGTTTCTAAACGGCGATCGCAGGTTGAGTTGCTAACTCCAACGCCTCTATCACAGCCGCTGCCGGAGCCGTCCAGCCAACGATGCCGCCCTGTGCCCGCACCATTTCTAAAGTCGATTGCTTAAACTCCGGAAAGTAACTCTCGGTACAGTCCTCCACCATCAGACACTCATAGCCGCGATCGTTTGCCTCTCGCATGGTCGTCTGGACACACACTTCTGTCGTTACTCCAGTGACCAGCAGATGGGTGATGCCCTTCTCCTTCAGCAGTGTCTCTAATGGTGTGGCATAAAACGCGCCTTTACCGGGTTTGAGAATCACCGTCTCATTTTGCAATGGGGCTAACTCTGGAATGATGCCATTGCCGGGTTCGTCCATAACTAGAATCCGCCCCATTGGTCCCTCATCCCCAATCTTGAGGGAACCCTTGCCACGATTGAGTTTTGAGGGAGGACAATCGGACAGATCAGGCTTGTGACACTCAATCGTGTGAAAAACAGGGAGTCCCTTTGCCCGAAAGGTTTCTAACAACTGCTTCAGCGTGGGGACGATCGCCTGTAGTCGCAACACATCATTTCCTAACGCATCGCCAAAGCCACCCGGCTCCATGAAATCGCGTTGCATATCGATAATAATTAATGCCAAAGAATGTAAGTTCTGAGGCAATTCGTAATCGTAAGGTTGAGCAGGAATAGAAGACATAGGGAAAAAAGGATAAAGGATGAAGGATAAGGGATAAAAAGGGAAGAATGAAGAAAAATCGTTAAGGCATCAGGGATAGAGGGAAGAATGAACTATTAGAACGCTTAAATTTGGGTTAGAGAATATGTTGCCTAAGAGGAATTCAATGTGAGGAGAGATTTGAATCAGAGAACTAAACAATTTGCATTGCAAATCATTAAACTCTATCAATCTCTACCTAAATCCACGGTGGCTCAAATCATCGGGAATCAAGTTCTAAGAAGTGGTACATCTGTTGGAGAACATTATCGAGAAGCCAATCGGAGCCGCTCTAATGCCGAACTCATCAGCAAAATAGAGGTTGGTCTTCAAGAGCTAGAGGAGACAGTTTATTGGCTTGAATTACTCGTAGAATCCAATACGATTCAATCAATTCAAATTAACGCGATTCTAGGGGAAGCAAACGAATTAAATGCGATTCTCACTGCTTGCGTTAAAACAGCAAAAACTCGAAAGATTGACCATTAGAAGTACTGAGCTTTTACTTTTATCCTTCATCCTTTAGCCTTTATCCTTCCTTCTAATGTCCTGCCATGCTGTGACCGATCGCCACAAAGTCGGCTTCACCAATGGGGCTTTCGTAGACGAATTCACCACCGCTGATGACCACAATGCGATCGCTCAGTTTGAGCAATTCGTCCAGGTCTTCGCTCACCAGTAACACGGCAACACCGCGATTTCGAGCATCGACAATTTGACCGTGAATGAAATCAACGGCGGCAAAGTCCAGACCGAAGCAGGGGTTCGCGGCAATCAGCAGGCGAATGTGATCCTCTGACAGTTCGCGAGCGAGAACGGCGCGTTGTACATTGCCCCCAGAGAGGTTGCTGATGGGGGTTTCGTGGGATGGGGTTTTGACGGAGAACTGAGCGATCAGGGTCTGTGCCATCTGGCGAATCGCTGCGAGAATCAGGAATACTCCTTTCGCTTGAGGGGGGCGATCGAACGTCCGCAATGCCATATTTTCGGCGACGCTCATGTGCGGCACACAGGCGTTACGAAGGGGTTCCTCTGGCAGGGAGAACACCCGATGCTTATACATTTCAGCCCGTGTTGCGCCATAGATTTCGCCATTGACGATCACCTGCCCTGACGTGGCTTCGCGTTGACCTGCCAACACTTCTACTAATTCCCGTTGACCGTTGCCAGAGATGCCTGCAATCCCGACGATCTCACCTGCGTGGACGGTTAAAGATACACCTTTGACTGCCTCAATCCCATTGTCCTTATTGGCGTGAATTTCTTTGATTTGCAGAACAGGCACGGCTTCCGGATGCACCACTTTCTCAACGGGTTTTGGTTCTTTCTTCTCACCCATCATCATCTCTGCCATGTCAGACACGGTGAGGTTTTTGACCAACCCATGTCCGGCAAATTTGCCCTTGCGGAGTACCGTGATCTCATCGGCAAATGCCATGACTTCCCGGAATTTGTGGGAGATCATCAACACGCTCAACTGTCCTGCTGTGACTTGTTCGCGGAGTAAGCCCAGCACTTCATCTGCCTCACCGGGGGTCAAGACGGAGGTTGGCTCATCCAAAATCAAAATGCGGCTGTGGAGATAGAGTTGCTTGAGGATCTCCAGCTTTTGCTTTTGTCCGGCGGCAAGTTGGGCGATCGGTGTTTCCAGAGGCACCTGAAACGGTGAGGTTTCCATAAATGCCCGTAACCCTTCCATTTCCTTTTTCCAGTTGATCAGCTTGGTGTTGTCAAACCGGGAGAGGACGAGGTTTTCTGCCACGGTCATCGCAGGCACAGAGGTGAAGTGCTGATACACCATGCCAATGCCAAACTTGTGAGCATCTTTGGGATTGGGAATGGCTACCTTTTTGCCGTCGATATAAATATCACCAGAGGTAGGCGTATAGAAGCCCATGATGCACTTCACTAGAGTGCTTTTTCCGGCTCCGTTCTCTCCTAAAAGAGCATGAAAACTCCCCGGTTTAATGGTCATTGAAACGTTATCCAGTGCCACCAATGAGCCAAATTGTTTGGTCATGTTGACGACTTGCAATTCAGCAGGTTTGAGGGCTGTCGTTGTCGAGGGAGCTTGAGACTTTCGGGTATCAATGATTTCAGTCATAGGAGGGAAAGGATAAAGGATGAACAATAAAGGATGAAAAAACGAAGAAGGATGAGGGATGAAAGAAGAAGGATGAAAAAAAGAGTTGAGATAGTAGGGATGGGTTTCAAGGTTTATAAATTTCCGTCTTTAGCCTTCATCCTTTAGCCTTTTGGCTGTATGGCTTCTAGTAAGGCAGTTGAGTCGGACACGGCTCCAAACACGCCGCCTTGCATTTTGATCATGTTGAGGGCAGCGAGATGGTTGCCATAGTCAGTGGCTCCGGTGCAGTCGGAGAGTAGTAGGCATTCGTAGCCGCGATCGTTGGCATCGCGCATGGTGGTGTGGACACAAACATCGGTGGTGATGCCAGTGAGGATGACGTTTTGAATGCCCTTGAGCTTGAGCAGCATGTCTAAGTCAGTGGCATAAAAGGAACCCTTGCCCGGTTTGTCGATGATGGGTTCACCGGGGAGGGGAGCTAGCTCAGGAATAATCTCCCAACCGGGTTCGCCGCGCACCAGAATTTTGCCACAGGGACCCAGATCACCGATGCCTGCTCCAATCTGGCGCGATCGCCACCGTTTGTTCTCCGGCAAATCTGACAGGTCAGGGCGATGTCCCTCACGAGTATGGATGATGGTGTAACCTCCCTCTCGCATGACACTCAAAAGCCGCTGAAGTGGGGCGATCGGGGCACGAGTCAGTGAGAGGTCATAGCCCATCTGATCGACATAGCCTCCCTGACCGCAAAAATCGGTTTGCATGTCGATGATGATCAGTGCCGTATTTTCGGGGCGCAAATCTCCGTTGTAGGGATATTTGTAGGGTTCGGCGTTGACGTAGAGGGGCATAGGAAGAGGGAAAAAGGATAAATGATGAAGGATAAAGGATAAAAGAAGAGAGAAAAAAGAAAAAGGATAAAAAAAGAGGAAGGAGAGAAGAAGGATGAAGGCTAAAGGATGAAATGGCGGGGATCAAGGTTTAACGATGTCTCCTGACCACTGACTCCTGACCACTAACTATTGACCATTGACTCCTGACCACTAACTATTGACCATTGACCACTGACTCCTGACCACTAACGCTTGCAGAACTTCAACTTTTATCCTTTATCCTTCAACTTTTATCCTTTCAAAATGGCGGTTAACTCCTCTCCGTGATAAAGCCGGGTGGGAGCAGGAAATCCACACGAGGTGCCGTCGGTGTAAACGACTTCATCTTCCCAGGGGAGGCGATAGCTGCCGTTCACCATGTCTTGCATGTAGGTATAGGGGCAATCTTGAGCACCGCCTTTAACCGCGACATAGCCCCGATGTCCAAATTGATAAATGTTGTTTTCAACGCTCCAGTGCTTGCGGGCTTCGCGCACGAGGTCGGGTCGCAGTTCCGCTGTGATGATCTCGTCGGGACGGTGACTGCCCATGACTAGAGGCGTGCCGTCAAAGTTGACGAACATTCCCTCACCCATGGAGTCAAAGGTGCCATCACTGCCGCACATGCATACGGAAGCGGTATACATCAGGTTGCAGAAGGCATTTGCCTGATTGGTGATTTGCCAGGTGTGACGAATGGGAGCGGTATAGCCTGCGGTGCGGATCATGATCTCTGCTCCTTTGTAGGCACACTCGCGAGCCATTTCTGGGAACATGCCGTCGTGGCAAATGATCAGGGCGATCGCACTGCCATTGGGTCCTTCACAGACAGGAATCCCAATATTCCCCGGTTCCCACGGTTCTACAGGCACCCAGGGATGGAGTTTGCGGTAGTAGAGCCGCATTTCCCCTTTGTCGTCGAGAATAATGCCGCTGTTGTAGGGGTTGCCGTTGGGGTTGTATTCCATGATGGAAAAGCAACCCCAAATTTGGTTATCACGGCAGGCTTGGCTGAATGCTGCCATCTCTGGCCCGTCCAACTTGCACATAATCTCTGGGTTGGTATCCATCGACAACCCGTGCAGCGCATATTCTGGAAACACCACCAGATCCATCGTTGGCATATTTCGGCGAGCTTTCCCGACCATATTGCAGATGCGTTGGGTCTGGCCAGCTAAATCGTCGGGAGTCACAACGTTAGGAAGTTGCAGTTGTACCATCCCTAGCACAACACCGTTTGGAGATTTGTTGAGTCCACCAAGTCCGCTCATAGCAAAGAAGAAAGGATAAACGATGAACGATAAAGGATGAGAAGAAAGGATAAATGATGAACGATAAAGGATAAAAGTGTAGAGAGCAGAGGAATGTTCGTTCCTTTATCCTTCAGCTTTTATCCTTTATCCTTCCTTCCTAGGTGTCTGTCCCCAAGGCTCCGGGGGCACCCGTTAGTGTCTTTTTCGGTGAGCAGGTGAGAATCATAATCAGAAGAGTCAACACATAGGGAGCAGCGTTAAACAGGTAATAGCCTTCCTTGATGCCGACGGATTGCAGCGCAGGTCCTAGAGCTTGTGCGCCACCGAAGAGCAGCGATGCCCAGAGACACTGAATGGGGTTCCACCGGGCAAAAATCACCAGGGCAACCGCCATCAATCCCTGACCGCTAGAGATGCGCTCTGTCCACACACCGGGATAGTAGAGCGAGAGGGATGCACCACCAATTCCAGCTAAAAAGCTGCCTGCGATCACACTCAACATCCGCACCTGGAAAATGGAAACGCCCATTGCTCTTGCGGCTTCGGGGCTGTCGCCCACTGCCCGGATGAACAGACCCCAGCGGGTGGATTGGAAGAACCACTGCATGATGGGGGCGATCGCCAACCCCAGCAAAAATAAAGGACTGATCTGCAACGCCGCTTGTAGAGCCGGAGCTAACCCATCACCGCCCAGATTTATCGTCGGCAACTGTGGTGCGGAGGGTTGAATGAACGGTTTTCCTAAGAAGAAAGCAATGCCACTCCCAAAAATGATCATGGCAATGCCGACTGCCACATCGTTAACCCTGGGTTGCTGTGAGAGCCAACCATGAATTGCGCCTAAGAAGCAACCTGCAATCCCGGCAACCAGCACCCCCAACCAGGGAGAACCTGTGAGGTAGGAGATGCCATAGGCACTCATGGCTCCCGTGAGCAAAACCCCCTCCAGACCGAGGTTGATTTTGCCGCTTTTTTCAGTCAGGCACTCGCCCAAACTGACAAACAAGAATGGAGTGCCACCGCGCATGGTTCCGGCGGCGATCGCCAACGGCACACCCCACCATCCCAATGCTTCTGCTGCTTCTGCTGTCATCGCACTAAATTTCCTACTAGATTGCTTGAGAAGATGATTGGCACTAGTAAAGCGTTTGGTTCAAAGTTTCGATGGTGTTCCAAACCTGCTAATAGCCTCCGTAAGAACCTCCTGTAGTCCTTCTGGGCAAGGGGGACGGCGACAGCCGGGGGCAGTAGTAACAGATCTGAAGCACGACTAGATAGTTGAACCGAATGCTTCACTCCTACTGGACGACTACAGGCTCTTGACCGGGTGTCGGGGGTGGAGATGGCGGAGCCACAATGGTTGGCTTTTCCTTAAAGAAGGCAAACCGACCATACAAGGAGTCGCTGTACATTACGACCAGGAAGACCAAGCCCTGGAACACCAGCACCGTTGCATCCGGCAGATTGTGCGATCGCTGCAAGATACCACCACTTGCCAAAATTCCACCCAGGAGCAGAGATACGGCTGACGCTGCCAGGGGGTTATGTCGTGCCACAAAGGCAACTAAAATGCCACCGTAGCCATAACCCACGTTCAACGACTCATTCGCTGCACCCTGCACAGCGGCAATTTCGACCATGCCTGCTAACCCTGCACAGGAGCCAGCCAGGAAGCAAATGATGATCGTCAATTGCCCCACAGGTAGCCCTGCAATTCGAGCGGCTCGAATGTTGCCTCCAGCGGTACGAGCCGCAAACCCAAAGGTTGTGCGTTGAATCAACACATAGGCAATAACACACGCAACCAACCCATAAATCAAACCCCAATGAACTCGCGTTCCGGGGATGCTGCCCATCATGTCTGCCTCAGGCAGCGGGAATGTGGATGGCTTGTTGAGCGAACTGGGGTCACGCCAGGGACCACCTACCAGATGGTTTAACAGGGCGATCGCCACATAGTTCAACAACAAACTGCTGATTGTCTCATTTACCGCTCGATAGTGACGCAATGCACCTGCGATCGCGATCCAGACACCGCCCGCAATCATCCCGGCGATCGCCATACCCAGCTGTACGCCGATTCCAGGTAAGCTATCCGCGAGAGACAGACCAACCGCGATCGCCGCTAACCCTCCAACGACCAACGCCCCCTCATTTCCGATAATCACCAGTCCCAATCGAGCCGGCAGTGCGGTACACAACGCACACAACATCAAAGGAGCCGCTCGAATCAGACTATTCTGCAAGGTGCTCCAACTGCCAAAGGCTGCCTTCCAGATCGAGGCATACACCGCAAAAGGATTCGCCCCCGCCAGAGCACAAAACACACCAAACAAAATCAACGAAAAGATCAATGCCGAAACTGGCAATACGATCGACTCTAATGTGCGCCGCCAGGCATAGCTGTTCATAGGAAAGGATGAAGGATAAGGGCTAAAGGACGAATAAAAAGGGTGAAGGATAAGGGCTAAAGGATGGAATGTAGACAAAGGTTGCAGAGCCACTTTTATCCTTCATCCTTCAGCCTTTCTCCCTACTTCACTTAGCTTCCAACCGAGCCAATTACCCCTTCAATCAGGTAGTTCATTCCTTCCAATTTGGGGTCTTGCTGCTTCAACTCTTCTCCAGCGGCAATCACGACGTTGCCCTGGTTGTCCTTCAATTCGCCTTTGTAGATCACCAGGCTGCCGTCCATCAGTTGGGCTTTGGCGGCTTCGCCTGCTGCCTTGGCTTCTTCCGTCACCGCAGGACCGTAATCGGAGATCTTACAGAATCCATCCTTCAAGCCACCCCGTAGCAGGTGAGGGATGCTGCCATCCATCAGGCTCTTACCGGAGTTGATGTCCTCTGCCAGTTGAGTGTAGATGTTCACCCAATCCCACTCGGCTCCAGTGAGGTAACCCTGGGGCGAGAGTTGGATCTGGTTCGCGTGATAGCCAGAGCTAAAGATGCCGCGTTTCTCTGCGGTTTCCATCACAACCTTGGGACTGTCTACGTGGCAGGTCAGCACATCAATGCCCTGGTCTGCCATGCTGTTTGCAGCTTCTGCTTCTTTGATTGGTTCTGCCCAGTTGCCCGTGAACACTACTTGAGTTGTGATTGCAGGGTTCACACTGCGAGCACCCAGCGTAAAGCTGTTGATATTCCGCAACACCTGAGGAATTGGTTTCGCCCCAATGAAGCCCAACTTGCCGGACTTGGACATGGTTCCTGCAACAACGCCTGCAACGTATTGTGCTTCGTCAATGTAGCCGTAATAGCTGCCCACATTCTTGGGATGGGTTCCTTCGACGTACAAACCACCACAGTGGAAGAACTGTACATCTGGATATTCCTCCGCCATCTTGAGAATGTGCGGGTCAAAATAGCCAAACGACGTGGGGAATAAAACTTTTGCACCATCGATGTCGATCATGCTCCGCATCGATTCGGCTACAGCGGTTGTCTCAGGAACGTTCGCTTCTTCGACTAACTTGACCCAACCCAACTTGCTTGACATCGCGGCAGCACCCTCAGCGTGTGCCTGGTTGTAGCCGTAGTCATCCTTAGGACCAACGTAGATAAAACCAATCGTCAGCCCTTCACCCCCACCAGCAGCATCCCCTGAGGCAGCAGGTTCACCGCTACACGCAGTCCCTAGCTTTGCTGTAACCCCAAATGCAGTTGTGGCTAACAGACCACGAATCACTTGACGACGAGATAAACCTAAAAACCGATTACTGCTCACTGCTTCGCTCCAGAGTAGTGGAATTGAGTTGTGCGGCTCAGAGCTTGTTCTGACATGCCTGTTGAGTTCAGTAGGGTACAGGAAGCACGTGAATAATTTGGGAAAAATTCGGGAAGAAATCGGGAAGAAAGCGGATTTGCGGTTCTAATGTACTAGGGTGGGATAGACTGCTTGAAATTCCCTGCGATCGCTGATTATGACCTCACGACAACAGCTCGACGTGATTATTGTGGCGGTGTATTTGATTTCCGTCGCTTACGTGCTGTACCGGGCATATCAGTCAATTTCAGAATACGTGGAAGAGCAGACGATCATTACCTTTGACAAAGCCGGGCTCGATAGTCAACTCGCCGAACGACAGTTAAAGGATGTGATCGATGTTAATTTCGGGTTTGGTGGGCGATATACCTTTGACCAACCCCAAGACCTGGGCATCACTGTGGCGAACAAGTCTAAAGACAAAACTTTGGAGATCGATTGGGATCGCTGTTCGATTCAATCCGATGGGCGATCGCGTCGAGTGATTCGCTTTCCGCCCGATCGCCGGGTTGATCTATCGCAACGGCAAGTATTCAGCGTGATTCCACCGGGAGGCGTGATTCGCGAGCGGGTCAGTGCGGAAGACTTATTGAAAGTCAATGCCAACAACGCCCTTGAGCCGAAAGGTCCGTTAGTGACGATCGCTGCCCTACCTCCTCCCGCCAAAGCGGCGTTTTTAAGCTCCACATCCGATATCAAGTTCTCGATGCGGCTCGCCGTGTGGATTGCAGACGATGTTGTGGAAGATCGCCCCAATGCTTTACACATGCTAAATTGCCAATTCTCGATTAAGCGTGTGCCGTTGAGTGAGTACTTACCCTGGAAACGGTAGATAGGGAAAGGATAAGGGAGATAGGGAAAGGATGAGGGATAAAAAGGAAAAAAGAATTCAAACCTCATAACCCGCTCACCTATCTCTTCCCCTACCCATCTCCTCAGCTACTCTTCTGTCCTCTGCCGTCGCACGACGTAAACTAAAGATAGGGCAAGAGTAGGCGCAGGCGGTTGCGGATACCTCTCTACGGGAGGTCATCTGAGGAAAGTCCGGACTCCCAAAAGACCAGACTTGCTGGGTAACGCCCAGTGCGAGCGATCGTGAGGATAGTGCCACAGAAACATACCGCCGATGGAAAGGATAGAGGAGGAAGGATATGAAGGATAAATTGATCTTTTTTTAGCCTTCATCCTTTAGCCCTTAGCCTTTCACAGGTAAGGGTGCAAAGGTGCGGTAAGAGCGCACCAGCAACATCGTGAGGTGTTGGCTCGGTAAACCCCGGTTGGGAGCAAGGTCGGAGGAACAAGGGTTGGTCTTTTTCCTGTTCCGCTTTATGGCACCGCTAGAGGCGTTTGGTAACAAACGTCCCAGATAGATAACTGCCCTCTGAATGCTTAGCATTGAGAGAACAGAACCCGGCTTATGTCCTGCTCTTCCCTTTCTAATCCTGTCTATGTCTGTTGATCCTCGTCGTTACAAACAATTGCAGCAGTTGATTCAAAAACTGGGATTGTCTGACGCTGCCCCAGTGCAATGGCAATTGCTTGATCTGGCGTTGACACATCCTACTCTGTCGCCAGAGGCAAACTATGAGCGATTGGAATTTGTGGGAGATGCGGTAATCCGTCTGGCTGCCGCTGAATTTTTGTTTGAGATGTATCCTGACGCAGATGAGGGAGAACTAGCCGCCATTCGGTCTGCTCTGGTGAGCGATCGCATCCTTTCCCAAATCGCTGAGAGTTATGGGCTCGATCGCTACCTCTTGATGAGTGCCCATACCTCTAACGACAAAGTCGGTCGTGAGACACGATTAGCGGCTGCCTTTGAAGCCCTATTAGCCGCGCTCTATCTCAGTACGCATACCCTCGATTTGGTGCGTCCCTGGCTTAGCGGGCATTTGCAGCACATGACAGACGTGATTCGGCGTGACCCCACCCTACAAAACTACAAAGGTGCATTACAAGCTTGGACACAGGCACATCATCAAACGCTCCCCGAATATCGCGTGACGGAAGTCGGGCAAGCTTACGGAGATGCCGAGCGGTTTGTGGCGGAAGTTTGGCTCGGTGGGCGACAATTGGGGCAGGGCAAAGGGCAATCTAAAAAAGCTGCCGAACAAGCTGCTGCCAAAGTTGCCTTCCTGACCTTACAAAAGGTCGTTTGAGCGTTACTTCAGTCCAGGGTGCGGGCACTCATAAAAGAGCAGGTGTAGGAGACTCGAATTGTGCAACAGCAACCACTGGGCATTGCGATTTTTGGCGCAGGACGATGGGGAGTTCACCTCATCCGCAATTTTTTAGATCATCCCCAGGCAAAGGTCGTTGCGATCGCTGATCCCCATCCCGATCGCCTACAAGCCCTGACCCAGCGGTTTAACCTTTCCTCGGACATCACTTTAACCACTGACTGGCAGACTGCGCTACAAGCTTTGGGAGTCAACGCTGTGGCGATCGCTACACCCGCCACAACTCACTTTGAACTCATCCAAGCGGCTCTCAAACAAGGACACCACGTCCTTGCCGAAAAACCCCTCACCCTTCATGAACAGGAATGTCTCGACCTCTGTCGGCTTGCTGAACATCAGCACCGACAACTTGTCATTGACCACACCTATTTGTTTCATCCCGCTGTGCAACGGGGTAGACAGGCAATGCAAGACAACCTGTTGGGTGAATTGCGCTACGGGTACGCCACACGCACTCACCTGGGGCCCGTCCGTCAGGATGTCGATGCTCTCTGGGATCTAGCCATTCATGACATCGCTATCTTGAACTATTGGTTGGGAGCCAGTCCTACCCATGTTCAGGCAAAAGGCAAGGTTTGGTTGCAACCCCACTCGACCGACAACCGGATCTTTCCCCAGGGTCTATCCGACCTGGTCAACGTTGAACTTCTCTATCCCAATGGGTTTCAAGCCTCTATTCATCTCTGCTGGTGTAACCCCGACAAACAGCGGCGACTTTGCATTGTCGGTGATCAGGGCACGCTGATTTTTGACGAACTGGCGACGGCTGCTCCGCTCACACTGCAACCCGGACACCTGGAGCGATCGCAAGACCAGTTTTTGCCCATCACCCAACCTCCCCAACCCTTACCTCTGGAACCAGCGGAGCCATTACGACAGGTATGCGATCACTTCCTCACCTGTGCCCAGCAAAACAATCCCTCCTCTATCTCATCGGGATGGGTGGGTACTCAACTCGTTCGTATCCTCAGTGCTCTCACAACCTCACTCAACAAGGGTGGGCAGACGGTAGAGATTGAATATAGCTTTGGTCAGAAAGCTTGAGGCAAAGGCAATGGCTCAACCCCGGATACTGGGGCTGCTGCCCGACTCGCCTCCGCCCCATCGAGTGTGGCTCCGGCTATAAATGTGAATTCGGGATCAGGGTTTTGACGGTTAAAACCGCCGCTATAGCAACTGAATGGCTTATTAGGACGGCGTGGCTGAATGTGATGCTCTGTCTTTCAGCCTCAGTTCTCAATCCTCAGTCCTGCATTGGTTCGTTATACCGATTTAATGTTTGATTGTCGCAGATCACTGGGTAGGGGTGTTTCGCGAAACGCCCTTACGGAATCATGTGCAGCAAAGCCAATTCAAATTGGTATTAAAGCCTGCATCTTCCGGAGTCCGCGTCGGCAGACTTCGCTTTCATAGCCACGAATGATTCATCAGGCTCTTAAACCGAACTGACGTTGTCTAGCTTCTTTGGCTGACGGGGGTTGATACCTCTGGCGTACCATCAACCTTAGAAGCATCCGACGGGACTTCAGGCGCATCGACAATCGGTAGGGCAATCTCAACGGTTGTTCCCTTATCTAACCCCTCACTTTGAAGCATAATGCTGCCACCCATCATCTCAACCAGATTTCGGGAGATAGCCAGTCCTAAACCAGTACCCTCATACTTGCGGGTCGTTGTGCCGTCTACCATGACAAAGGGACGGAAGAGTTTGTGCTGCTGCGCTGGATCAATCCCAATTCCAGTATCTTGAACCGAGATGACAATCCACGATTCGGAATGTTCCTGAGTTTGCCGCCCATTCTGCTCGTCAGCGTCTAGCGGCACACCGACAGCAGTTTCGACGCGAGTTCTAATCGTAATGCCGCCTTTGTCAGTAAATTTAGTGGCGTTATACACAACATTGAGCAGCACTTGCTTTAAGCGTGCCGGATCAACTCGTACCATGATTGGGTAAAACAATTCAGGTACAGTTAGTTGCAACCCTTTTTGTTGAATTTGAACAGCTTGAATATCAATTACTTCCTTGATGATCGTTCGCAAATCAACCAATTCGACCGAAAGGGGCAACCCTTTTTCCTCAATTCGTCGAATATCGAGTAGATCGTTGATGATTTTGAGCAGGTGAACAGCCGCCTTATCCGCTTGCTCTAAAAATTCTCGTTCTTCCTCTCGTGTATCACAGCACCCATCTTGTACCAGACGAATGCAGCCAATGATGGCGTTTAGAGGAGTTCGTAGCTCGTGTGATGTGTTCGCCAAAAACTCACTTTTAAGTTGGTTGGCTGCCTCGGCTTCTTGCCATGCTGCCTCTAGCTCTCTAGCGCGTTCTTCTAGACGGCTGACCATGTTATCGAGAACTCCTGATAGTTGGTTTAGCTCTCGAATTTTAAAATTCTTCGGTGCTCGTTCTAGTGGACCCCGTTTATGAATGCGACGGGCATATTTACCCAACTGCTCAATTGGACGAGACAAATCACGCGCCATGTAAAGCATTGCCAGCAGGTGAGCCGATACTAATCCTGTCGTCAAAATGAAGAGAATTTGAGTAATCGACTGCAAGCCTTGCAGTGCGTTATCTAATGGGGTGACGGCTAAAACTACCCATGTATGCGTTTCGGTTGCAGAGATGGGAATTTCAACAGGGGTAAACCCAGCCAACCACTCCGTTTCGTCACCAACAAAATCAAATAAATGGCGAGTGGCTCGCTCATCGCGCATGGCACTGGAGACGATATTTTCGTATCGCTCGGCATCAGATGCTTCTGACATGTTGCGTCCGAGCCATTCTGGAAGGGGATGTGCCAGGAAGGTACCGTCCTGGTCAATGACAACGGTGTAGCCGAGTAGTGACCATGGTTCAGCACTCTCAAGCTGTTTGACAACCGCCTGAGCTGTCAGGCTATATCGCAGTTTTCCATCTACATAGACTGGCGTGCTCATCTCAAGCGTCAGTTGGCTCTGCATTGTCCCCTGGTTCTCTCGATTGGAGGTATCGATGTTTAACAGATGAGCTCTGAGCAGGTCATCTTCAGAGGGTGTCGGGGAGAAAGTAGCCTGGTCAACAGACACGAGCACTTCGGAGCCACAAGTGCTGGCAATCAGCTGCTTAGTTTGCAAATCGGTCAACTGCAAACAACGGATATCGGTAGGCAGTTGGGGCAACAGCTCGGTCAATAAGGCTTGAGAGGCAGGCTTAGAACCGGATTGCAGCAGTGATGTTTGACTGGCGATCGCCAGACTGGTTTGCAGTGCCTCAAGCGAAGACTGAATTGTATCCGCCTTACGAATCGCACTCTCCATCAAGTTTTGGCGGGCAGTATCGAGTAGGCTAGTGCGAGCTTTGCGAAAGGTCACCGCCACGCCTAGCAACAGGATGGGAATACTGAAAATGAGAATTCGTGATAATAGGATGCGGCGAAAGGAGGATTGACCTAGCATAGCCATATCGATTCTACCCAGGGGCACGGAACCTGCTTTTACAGATTAATATTCAATTAGCTTCGGAAGGGGGAACATCTGTACAAAAAGGAGAGTTTTTCAATGACTCTTCATCTGCATAAAGAAATAAATGTACCTGCCGAAGTCAACTAAACACCCAAAGCAATTGATACACGAAACTCACATTGGCTCAAAAGCCTAATATAGCAGTCCTGAATCAGGATGGGATAGAGAATTGCCGTTGTGACAGATGAGAGCAAACGATTGCTGATTGTTTAAGGGCAAGATGACTGTCAAAAACTCAGCAGCATGGATGGTGATACGTTTTCCCTTGCATAGAAGCTAAAGACCTAGTTTAGCTGTAGCTACATTTAATGGGGC
Source organism: Oscillatoria sp. FACHB-1407 (assembly GCF_014697545.1). Taxonomy (GTDB): domain Bacteria; phylum Cyanobacteriota; class Cyanobacteriia; order Elainellales; family Elainellaceae; genus FACHB-1407. The sequence goes on from NZ_JACJSA010000017.1 coordinate 21,916, forward strand.
GGAGGTGAACCGAAAACCTTCCTGCAATCAGGGTTTGAGCCATTGTCTTTGCCTTAAGCTTTTTGACCAAAGCTAGGATATTGCACTTGCCAATGATCGGTATCACCTTGCAATGAGATCAGAATCACAAGTAAACCCTGCGTTGGATCACTGGCCTTTTGCCAAAAACCTGGGATTCTCAGATTGGAAAATGTGTGACTACATCTGACTACATCGGGAGTTCAGGGTGTTTAATTTGCGGCGATCGCACAAGGGTGTTACTAATCAAGCAAATTTCCTTTATTCACACCAGCTAACTAGGTCGGCGATCGCTAAAACCATCAAAGCTACAACTTGTGAGCTTTTCGATCACTTATCCCTCCCAAGCTTCAATGACAGTGTCTTGGATGAATGAGCAAACTTGGCATCAAGCAGCAGTTTTAGGAAGTATTTGATCTGAAGTATGAAATTAACCATCAATGAGCAGACTGCTGTAAGACTCCTGGCAATCATTGCATTGGCGTGTCTTACGGCATTGACGTTCAATCTTGTCTATCCCGGAAATACAGAGAGCAGTATACCTGAGACACAAAGCCAGTAGTACGAATTAACATCACCTGATTAGGTGAGCAAGATGGGTGAAGTGGCAGCAGAGTTAACTACTGTATTCTGTCAATTAACGCTCTAGAACGACCTACGCCCGGAACCTCCGGGCTTTTTATTTATCTACCATCAGTTTGGGTGAAGGCCCTGGTGAATTCATTCGCCGGGCTCTTAAACCGAACTGATACCAATTTGAATTGGCTTCGCTGCACATGATTCCGTAAGGGCGTTTCGCGAAACGCCCCTACCCAGTGATCTGCCACCATCAACCATTAAATCGGTATGACGTTTTGTTGGGACGGCTCTAAGTTTTAAGCGTGATGTAGCCAGCTTTTCAGCCTCAGCTCTCAGTCCTCAACACTCAATAAGTTGCTGTAGCGGCGGTTTCAACCACCAAAATCCTGATTCCAGAAGCAAGGTATGTAGCCCTTTTGAATTTGTCCCCCCTGGGGGAAAGCTCCAAAGCTGGGGTGGCAGTTTAGAAGCTCCCAATTTTGAGAGCTTCCAGCACTGATTAACCTTCAACGCAAGGATGGGATGTCAGCGTAGGTGTCCTGCCAAAGTTTGACTAGAACAAACTCCGTGCGGTGGCTCAAAGCCGCAACAAACACGCCCAAGCCCTCTTGAGGTGCAAGCAACCAAATTCCCTTAAAGCTGATTTCCACATAGGACTCATCAGCGATCGCCAACTCTAACCCATGACCGGGTTCTTGCCGCACAGCTTGCTCTAAAGCGTGGAGTTGCACTAAATCGGTAGGTAGCAAAATAGAAGCACTACCCTGTTCTAGAACCATGCGCTGAGCCATCCGCACCGACAAAATAACCCGCAGTGCAATCCATTCTTCTAGCGATTGTGCAATTTGCTCTAAGTGCACAGTCGTTTCGGTATAGGTCAATTTCAGCATACTGGGACTTCCTCAATTTGAGATTGTGGCGTTCACACCAGAACTGTTTCAACAAGACTTCATGACATCGCGTGTCGAATTCCGAGACTGACAGCAGAATCCCCCGCTTCTAACTCCGAGAAGCGGGGGTTAAGCAAGAACTCAGTTAGAGTGCTTTTAACCTATATGGGTACAGCAGTTCTGAATCTGTACCTCCCGCTTTGCCCTCGGAGGGCTGGTTTCTTTAGGAACAGGGCTGAATTAGCCATGCCGCCTAGCTGAATGGGGGACTCCGTGGAGCCAATGCGATCGCTAAACGAGCTAAAGCCAATGCCCACCAATAAGCCCCTCCAATCCAACTGGCGATGGCAAATGCCAACCAGATTGAGCGGATATTGGGCTAACTGTTGTGCAGTTTGGTAACTCATCTTGTGAACCCTAGCTTTTGCATTGATTATCCAGAGAGTGACCCTCGCGGCAGACCGATTTAAGAATCTTGCGGGAGTAACACTTGCATCTAGCTGTCAACATACTACACTTGTATTACGAAAGTGTCCAGAATTTTAGGCAAACTTTTTCTCTCACTTTCGATGTCAACCCTTGAAACGGTAAACCTTTAGGAGAAGTAAAAATGTATACCCTCAGTCGTACTGCCACTACAGAAATGGAAGTCACCAGCATTCGCCTGGAGCGAGAACTCAAGGAAAAGCTGAAAGATTTAGCGGGCAATCAGGGGTATCAAGCACTTATTCGAGATGTGTTGTGGCACTATGTGCAGCAAAAATCAGGAGACTATCAGCCCCAAGTCTCCCGTGACCAGATTCGAGCCAGTGCTAGTGCGATCGCCCAACGTGAAGAGAGATGTGCCCTCACAGGTACTGTGATCAAACCTCAAGAGCCAATGTTGTTAGGGTTAACGACCACAGGCGAAATGATACCTTTGAGTGTTAGCAGTCTAGCCTCATGAGAGTTTTACGGATGGAGACGAAGCCACTAGTCAACCTTCTCATGAGGAAACTGCTTTGCCTCGTAGCTAAGGCTTTGTTTGCCATCGTGATGCAACTATCGTCAATCAGTTGGAAGATTAACTAGGTTGCTATATCGAGATGGGTATCTAGACGACTAAAATCGCTACAGGATTGACCCAAATGCCCATCTCGATGAATGCGGCTACTGTTAATAGCGTTACCCCAACTGAATGAATACTGTCACCCTTGAAATCGTTGCCTATTCTGAGGCAATGATCGCTATCCAAACGATTCGACATACCGTTTTTCAAGTCGAACAATGTGTTGACCCCGATATTGATTTTGATGGCCAGGATGACGAGGCTACCCATCTATTGGCTTATGCAGATGACAAGCCGATTGGTACAGCCAGAATTCGGTATTTGAGTGACAGTCTGGCAAAGATTGAACGGGTTGCTGTGATACCTGCTTATCGAGGACGAGGGATCGGCAAGCAGATTATGGACTGTGCGATCGCCTTTCTCAATCATCAAAAAATTCCCGAAATAAAAATTAACGCTCAAGTTCATGCCAAGACTTTCTATGAAAAGCTTGGTTTTCAACAATATGGTGAAGAATTTGACGAAGCAGGAATTCCTCACATTGAAATGAGAATCAAAAACCCTGTTCCATTTCATTGAAGAGTCATTAGACTAGAGACAACAGGAGCTGAATTTCATTGGTTTCAGGTGACGTGATCAAAGACGATTTTTGTTATTTTCGTCACATTTTAACGCTTGCTTAAACCCTGATTTTTTGAAATTAAGAATAAGTTCATTCGTGCGTGAACTCATCCCGAAAAAGTCTGCTAATCCCCACAATTGTTAATAGTTCTTGAGCAGAGACTCGCAACTTGTTCACTAAATTTTATGGGGAGTATTACCCGTCTCGTTAGGTAGGTTCCTCCTTGTGTTTCGAGCATGGGATCGTCATGCTAAAGAAATAGTAGAAATAGGTCTTTAAATCGAAGTCTGATCGTTTATCTACTTTGTTCTTAACCCCCTTTAAAATGTTATGAATACCTGTCCTTGTTGCTCAGAACAGTTGCTCCGTCATGCTTGCAACAATAGCATCTATTGGTTTTGTCAACGTTGTTGGCAAGAAATGCCTAACCTTTCAGTCAGTATTGTTAAAGAACACAAACCCAAGAAAGGATTAAACTCATTCAGTAGTAATGTGGGGTAATTCATTGGGTATTACTACCTCATTTAATGAAGACACTGAAGTGGTATGAATAAGCGATGAGCTAAGGACCTCATGTTGTTGGAAGTGACGTTTTAAGGTGGTGATTTGAACCTTGAAATGCTAATTAACGGGTGAAAAATACTTCATAGCGAAGTCTTTTCTCAAATATGACTCTCTTACCTTTTTGAAGATCCTTTTAGCTCAATCCTTGATGCTTACAGTCGATGGGACTTTCTGCACAACTGATGACACGCTATAGTGCCATAAGATTCATCTTCTTAACAATTCATCCAGCGAAGTATCTATGGCTGAGTAGACAGGTATAGCAATCCAAAGTGGCTTGCGAAAGTGTCTGCCCTTTGAGGAGGCACTCTCGTAAACCAACTTTTTCACCAATCAAATAGGGCAACTATAGCAGTCCTATCTGATTTCTGAAAAAGGTGATTTGTGAAAGTGCCCGCCCATCGGGCGGGCACTTTCACAAATCATTTAGGGTTGCTATATATCTGCATTGAGATTTGTTTAAGATAAGGCAGTGGTGAACCCTGGGTGCTATAAACTATCCCAGGCTTTAATCCTGCTTCTCATGACTGAGTATGAACTTACCTCTTGTCTTCGACATTGCTACAGGCATCATCTTTATTTATTTAATTCTCAGTTTATTAACATCTGAAATTCAGGAAATTCTGGCGACATTGTTGCAGTGGAGAGCAGAACATCTCAAAAAATCAGTTGAGATTTTATTGACTAATAATATTTCGGATGATCCATATTCCTATCGTTTTGCAGACGATTTATATAGTAGTTCTACAATCCAATCGCTAAACCAGGAGGCAAAGGGTCCAATTGCCCGCTTTTTTCGTACCGTGAGTCATCGAGTTGGGGATGCTTATCGCACCGTGAGCGGCAACCGCAACGTTTTTGGGCGAGAGCGCAGTGGCCCTTCATATATTCCTTCAGATGCCTTTTCAACGGCCTTATTGCAAAAACTCAATATTGAAACTGTGTCTTACCGCGTTAGTGAACTGACTCTGCAAAAGTTTATTGACGACAAGATGGAACAATTGCAGGACATTATTGATGATTTAAGAAATAGTGTGGGCAATGACTGTTTATTAGAAAGTGAATTAGTTGCGCTCAAACAAAGTCTAGCCATCATTCAAGATGATTTAGTAAATAACAGAACGACATTGGCAAGTAGTATTGACAGTGTTACAGCCCAATTTGTGCAATTTATTGATAATACTGAAACTGTTTTAGCCGAAGATAATCACTGCAAAGAAATCATTCGACAACGGTTGCCGTACCTCAAGCAGGCCTTTCAATTGAGAAAATTGCAACCTACTATTTCTGAGGTGATGTCCATCATTCTAGAGGAACACCAGAATGTTCCAGGGTATTTAGCTGGAGTGGTTACTAGCATTGGCAGACCTAATTCCCCATTGCCTGCACAACTAAAGCGGAATTTGATGACCCTCTCTAAGCAGGCTCAAATGAAAACGGAAGGGCTAGAGAATGGGGTGAGGCAATTGCAACAAGAAGTAGAAGCCTGGTTTGACCACTCGATGGAGCGAGCTTCGGGAGTCTATCGCCGTAACTCTAAAGGGGTGGCCATTCTCATCGGTTTTCTGGTGGCAGCTGTGACCAATGCTGATACGTTTCACATTGTGAATCGGTTATCGAAAGATACATTGCTCCGCTCTACCATCTCTCAAGCGGCTAATGATGCGGTCTTTCAAGCAAGAGGGGCGCGGTATGGGTATGGTAATTATCCTCAACAATATCCATTTAATGCGGCTCCATCCCAGGGTTTCTCCACGGATGAACCCACTGACTTGCCCCCGGAACCTTCACCGGACTTGCCTCCAGAGTTTCAACAGCAGGAAACTCCGACAGAGTTTCAGGAGCAAAGGCTTCCTCCGGGTTTTCAGCGTGTGCCTCAACAAGTTCAACTTCAAGCCAATCAAGATTTTCAAACTCCTGATTTATTACCTGAGTTTCAAGAAACTCCGTCAGAGTTTCAGGAGATGCCGTCAGAGTTTCAAGATGTACCTTCAGAGTTTCAACCTGGCAATTACGACTTTCAACCAGAGCCATTGCAGCGTGACTTAGAAGAAGTGAAGTTTGCGGTCAACAATGTCTTGGAGGGAATCCCTCTGCCAATCGGCTGGAACCGAGTGAATTTGGAGCAGCAGCAGCAGCAGGAACAGGGGTGGGCAATTCCCTATTCTCGACGGGCGTTGGGTTGGTTGATTACGGGGATTGCTCTATCGATGGGTGCGTCGTTTTGGTTTGACTTACTCAGTAAAGTGGTGCGAGTACGAAACGCAGGACGGACTGCCCGCTCGGATAGCCATCAGCAGGAATAGGGGCTGGAGCGTGAGGGTATGAGAAAAAGGGAGGTTGTTAGTGGAAGAAGTGATTCTTGGATGAGTGCATTCTATAGCGGTACCCGGTTGGGTGAAGTACGGGGTGTGTGTAACCCCCCGCAGGGAGCATTGCTCTCTGCACCCCCTATACCGAATCAACTTGCACACCGTTGTCATCATTCATGCCAGGTAGCCTTCGATCAGTAAGTCAGAGCCGATCGCCCTCCAGCTAACTCGTTCCAGGGGGAGTGCTGCCGTCATTTCGGTGAACCCCAGATCGCCTACCGGCGAGGGGGCTGTTGCTCCACCGATAATTTTGGGGGCGATAAAGGCAAAGATTTTTTGTACTGCCCCTTCAGCGATCGCCCGTGCTGCCAGGGTTCCACCGCATTCCCACAGGACGGATAAAAAGCCTCGTTCGTTGAGATGGGCGATCGCGGCGGTTGGGGTAAGAGCAGGTAACTCCAGGACTTCTACTCCCTGCTGTCTGAGGGCTTGCTGTTGCTCTGGGTTGACTCCCGTCTCCGTCAATACCAAGGTTGGTACATCAGCGGTTTGCCAGAGTTGAGCCTGACTTGGCAAATCCAGGGTACGGCTCATAACGACTCGTAACGGGTTGTGGTCATGCACTCCATGACTGGTCAGTAGTGGATTGTCGCGCCGCACTGTATTGCCACCAATAATCACAGCATCACAACCAGCACGTAGCTGGTGGACAAAGGAGCGGGCTGTCGGACTAGTTACCCAGGCACTATGCCCTGTTGTGGTGGCGATTTTGCCATCTAGCGTCATGGCGTACTTCAAAATGCCCAGGGGGCGTTGATGCCGTATGCGGTAGACAAACGGCTCATTGAGAGCCTGGCAAGCCGCTTCTTCAACCCCAACAGTGACTTCAATTCCCGCTTGTTGCAGGCGCGAAAGTCCTGTTCCCAAAACCTGGGGATTGGGGTCTACCATGCCTATAACCACTCTAGCGATCGCCGCTTGAATAATAGCCTCGGTGCAGGGTGGAGTGCGTCCGTAGTGGTTGCAAGGCTCTAAGTTGACATAAAGCGTGGCTCCACGGGCGCGATCGCCCGCTGCTTTGAGAGCAAACACCTCAGCGTGAGGCTGTCCTGCTCCTGGGTGAAATCCTTCACCGACAATTTCCCCCTCTTGAACAACGACAGACCCCACTAATGGATTTGGGGCGGTTTTGCCGAGTGCCTGTTTGGCAAGCTCCAGGCACCGACGCATCATCCATTCATCAACCCCATCAGTCATTGGAGGCGCGATTGCCTAGAATCTGCTCTTTTAAAGTGTTAAAGTCGTCTGCCAATTCCTTACGGTTGGAAGCTCGAAGCAAATACCGATAGATAAACCAGCCGCTATAAAACAAGCCGATCAACTCAAATGTAGGAGCCAGCAAAGGAATGTCGTTTACAGAGTCGAGAATTGCCAGCGTCAGCTTGACTGCAATGATTGAACCGAGCACCAAGCCAACCACCACAATGGGACGCTTGTATTCACCAAAAAAGCTGGATAGATAATCAGGCAATTCAGCTAAAAAGAGTGATGCCTTCTCCCCAAACTCTCGCCATTGCTCATTGTCACTCCGAGTCACCGGAACAGGGGTCAGCGTTCCATCATCGGTGGTGAGATCGACACTTAGTTCATCCGCCACAAACTCAGGGGAGGTTGGATCTTGCTTCACTTCTGGGTCCATAATGATTACCTTTGATTAGAATTAGAGGATCTCTATAATGTTTGCTCAAAGAATATCCCATTTATAGCGGGATAAATACAGTTTGTAGAATGGCTAAGCCTTTTTTTCTCAAACATCTAGACACTAAGACAGGGCTGTAACGAATTGCAAGCGACATAAGGTAGATTAATCTGATGGATGCAAATCCTTAGAAATGAAAAAGCCACACCGATGGCGTGGCTCAGGAGCATGACTTTGAAGAATGGGTGGAGCTATTTCGTTTGAAATCAGCGATTAAAACTGCATGGCGATTTTTTCTCTAAAGCAGCAATATTGCATCGCTCGATCTATGGTTTACTCAAACGCAATTAATCCACCAGCTTTAATAAATCGTGGCGCAACCCATAAAAAACTCGCTGAATCATAACGCGCTGTTCTTCAGTGAGAGAGGGAGAAGCCAGCAACGAAAACAACCAACTTTCCTCGGCGCGGGTCACCCGACGCAAGAGCAGAATTTGGTGAACCAAGTCCTCCAACGGGATTTGGAGATGGGGGGCTTGAGGTTGCATACGGCTTAACAGTACTTAGGTTTTTAATAATATGAAGGATTTCTAAAAAATCTCCTGTGATTCACATCGGCTTGTCAGCGTGATTCATCTCATGGAAATGAGTGATGTAAATCACTGATAAGATTTGTTGCATTTTTAGTGGGACGGATTTAACCCAAGATGGGTGCAGGGGCTTTGATGCATTCGATGACCTCAGCGAACACTTTCGAGGGTGAAATCTCCGCAACTCCTACCCTGAGGCTTATGGATAGGGTTGGGATGCGTTCACGCTGAAGCCTGCGGTTTCAACCGCCAAAATCTTGTTCCTGAACTCAAGTAATGTTACGTAATACCCGGCTAAACAGATTGGTAGAGTTCTCGTAGAGTGTTGGTCTAGCAACCGAGGGGTTGGTTAGAACGGGATTCAGGGGTTCCACCCCTGCACCCCGTCCTAACCTTCGTGAGTCCTGCTATATCAGCAGGACTTACGCCGTTAGATCCCCCCATCTCCTGCAAAAGGGGCTTCTAGAATTCCCCCTTTAGTAAGCTACGGTGTATATGCATCTTTGCTTTGTCAATAAGAAACTCGGTTACTGCAATGAGTTCGAGAACCAGGCATTGGGGGAGTCTCCCCTAAACCTCTTAGCAGAAGGTGTTTCGGTTCACCCAAAGGCGCGCTTCGCATCGGTTCCAAGTATGGGTGCTTCTGGTTGGGTCAAGACCTTTGACAAAGGCTCAAAGTCCCCCAATATTGGGTGCATCTAGTCATTAGGGGACTGAACCCGGCGAATGAATTCGCGGCTACTCGAGCGAAGTCCGCCGACGCGGACTCCGGAAAATCAAGGTTTGACGAACCGACGCAGGTCGGTTTTGCTCTGATAGCGGCGGTTAAAACCGCCGAAATCCTTATCCCGAATTCACGTTAATCAGATCGGATCAAAGCGTATTCGTGCAGTGAGCGTTTAATCGGAACTGACAGTAAGGAGACTCAAAATCTCTTGGGCAGCGCGATCGCACACCCCTGGTTCACCGATCGCCTGTCGCATCCGTTGATAACCGCTTAACATCTGCTGGTGTTGGGCTGGGTCTGTGAGCAGTGCCAGAGCGGCTTGGGTAATGTTATCTGGGGTGGCGGCATCCTGCAAAAACTCTGGCACGATCGCCTCCATCAAAATCAGGTTGGGCGGCGACATAAACGGAATTGAGAAGCGCAAGAGATGTTTAGCAATCCACGCGGTTAAGGGATTAACCCGATAGAGGACGATTTGCGGCACGTTTGCCAGGGCAATTTCCAGGTTGACTGTGCCCGATTTGGCGATCGCCAGATCGGCTGCTGCAATCACAGTTTGGGAATCCTTCACCACTAGGGTGGCCCGTAATCCGTAATGCTGAATTGCCTGCTCTAGGGACTGTCGATAGGTTTCGAGTGACAGGGGAATCCAAAAGTGAACCTGGGGTAGTTTTGCCTGGAGTTGTTGGGCGGTTTGGCAGATCACTGGCAGGAGATACTTCAGTTCTTGCCGCCGCGAGGCAGGAATGAGCGCGATCGCCGTTTGCTCTGGAGGAATGCCCAGGGTTTCCCGTGCTTGTGTCCGACTGGGGGCGTGTTGCAGGCGATCGACCAGGGGATGCCCAACGTAGGTTACCGTGGCTCCACGTTGCTTGTAGTACTGCGCCTCTCCCGGAAAAATGGCTAACAGGCGATCGATGATTCCAACGATTTGCTGAGTATTACGTGAATTGAGCGACCAGACCCACTCCTGTGGGGCAATGTAGTAAATGATGGGCACCTGGGGTAGATGGCGTTTGATGTAGTTGCCCAGGTTTAAGTTAGGACCGAGATAGTCAATCAACACCACTAAATCGGGTGGGTGTTGCCGCAGGTATTGCTTGGCATCCCGCTGGATTTGCAGCGTCGGCAGCACATAGGGCAACGATTCTAGAATGCCGATGGAACCGATCGCCATGGTGTTGCCTAACAACTGTGCGCCTGCCGCTGCCATGCGATCGCCCCCCAGAGCCACGATCTCCAGATCGAATCCCTGCTGGGTTGCTTGCTGCTTCAGAGCTTTGACGAGCAATGCCCCCTGCAAATCGCCGGAGACTTCGCCTGTGCTAATAAAGAGGCGCGCCTTCATTCATCATCCCTCTGACCACGCCGCTTAGCGGGGGTCAAGCCCCGTCGTCCTTCTAATTGGGATTGCCGGACAAACTGGCGCACATGGTTGAGGTAAGAATTTTCGGGTAGAAGATCGAGTTGTTCGAGAGCTTGACTTAAGGAGAGTTCAGAGCGGTAGAGAAGGCGAAATGCCTTTTTCAAGTTTTGAAAGGTCTTGCCCTCGTTTTCTTGCAGTACTCCGGCTCGTTTTAAGCCGATCAAGTGGAGCGATCGCACTCTAGCAGGTGTGCCATCGACCAGCATATAAGGGGGGACGTCGCGGACTAATTTAGTCATGCCACCCACCATCGCCATCCGACCAATGTGGACAAACTGGTGAATCCCAACCATGCCACCAATGCGGGCTTGCGCCTCAATGTGGACATGTCCCGCCAGCGACACGGCATTGGCGATAATAACCTGATCCTCAATCACACAGTTATGAGCGACGTGGACATATGCCATCAACAGGTTGTGATTGCCGATCACCGTTGCCTCGCCCGATCGCGTTGCCCGATTGATGGTGACATATTCGCGAATGATATTGTCGTCGCCAATTTTGACGAGCGTCAAGGAGCCGTCATACTTCAAATCTTGGGGGTTTAGCCCGATCGCCGCCCCCGCAAAAATCTGGTTACGAGCACCGATCTCAGTCCATCCATCTAACACAACATGGCTCCCAATGACCGTTCCCTCGCCAACTTTGACCTTAGAGCCAATGACAGCATAGGCACCCACCTGCACAGTAGGGTGTAGCTCTGCACCAGGATGAATAACAGCAGTGGGATGGATTGCGGCAGTCAAGAGGAGTAATGGGGTAGAAGACTAATATGGCGAAGCCAGCGTGAGCTAGCGATAGAGCGATCGATCAAGATGGAAGACGCGGGTTGAGAGGTCTGATCGGGTTGTTAAGTGAGAGTATTGATTCGGGTCAATCATTCACTCAGGTCTGACGACGGCTATGGCTGAGGTTAGTACTCTCATTCTCATCAATACTCTCACCAATGGGCATTAATCGACGATGGAAAACATGAGTTCACCTTCGGCAACCAGTTGACCATCCACCTCAGCACGACCGTGCATTTTGCCGAAGCGGCGACGCTTGACCATCAACAGTTCCACGCGCATGACGAGTTGATCTCCTGGCACCACAGGGCGACGGAACCGCACTTTGTCGATGCCTGCAAACATAAACAGCCCAACGGGAATATCAGGAAGTTGGGTTAACACAATGCCACCCACTTGAGCCATCGCTTCGACGATCAGCACACCCGGCATAATGGGGCGACCTGGAAAGTGTCCCTGAAAGTGAGGTTCGTTGAAGGTGACATTTTTGATGCCCACGGCACGCTCACCAGGCACGTATTCAATGATGCGATCGACCAGTAAAAAAGGGTAGCGGTGAGGTAAGAGCCGATGAATATCTTCAACGGTAAACACAGTTTTGGGTGTCGTTTCAGTTAACAACGCTTGACCAGGTTCAGCCTCAACGTGAGGTGAATCAACATGGGTATTTGGGGTATGAAGGTCAGTCAAGATGGACATGGGTTAATTGTGATAGGAGCGTTTAACAGCAAGGAGTAAACTCGGTCAATCAGAGGGATGGAACTAGAGGAACTGAGCTAATCGTTGAGCAAGTTGAGTATGGAGGTGATGACTGGCTTTATAGGCGAGAACATGAGCAAAAGGTAAAGCTCCGATTAAACTTAGATCCCCTACTAAGTCTAAAAGTTTATGACGCACTGGCTCATTTGAAAATCGCAACGGTGGATTAAGCCATCCTTGTTGACCACAAACCAACGCATTGTCTAGACTACCGCCTTTGATGAGCCCATTGCGCCGCAACTGGTCGATTTGCTCGGCTAAGGCAAAGGTGCGGGCAGGAGCGATCGCCCCCCCAAAGTCCTCCTGGTGAGGTGACCAGCTATGCCACTGATTGCCAATAGCGGACACTGCAAAATCGATGCCATAGGTCAGGCGCGTTTCGGGCGCAGGCAACGCCGCAACAAAAGCATCACCTTGATGAATCCACACAGGTTCAGTCACGGTGAGGCAGTGTCGAGGTGCAGCTTGAGGCGTGACTCCTGTCTGGGCGATCGCCTCCACCCACCCCAGCGCGGAGCCATCCAACAACGGCAACTCAGCCCCGTCAATTTCAATGCGGGCATTGTCAACACCCATGCCTGCCAGAGCCGCCAGCAAGTGCTCCACCGTGCGAACCCGTGCGTCTCCCTGCCCTAGCTCAGTAGACAACACGGTTTGGCTCACCGATTCAACCTGAGCCGGGATGACAGGCATCCCTGGCAGATCGACTCGGACAAAATATCGCCCCTGCCCCGATTCCGCAGGCAAGACCCGTACACGCACAGGGATGCCCGAATGTAGCCCAATGCCCGATCGCTCAAACTCTGCGGTTAGAGTGTGTTGTTGTGAGGCATTCAGAGCTAAATTGACAGGACTCAGCGTTTGTACTGATTGGCTATCAATCATTGTGGTCTACAGCACCCTCCCTATGCTTGCTTTTGTGCGCCCTGCAACTATTGTCTTCAGCAGAAAGGGCAACTCAAATCAGGCTCAATGAACGCTCAGGCGTTAGAACCGTTCACCAATGCCAAAGTGGATTCTGCCGTCTCCTTCGTCGTTGACTGCATAGTCTACGCGAATTTGTCCGATGGGCGATCGCACCCGTACTCCCAGACCAACACCGAAACCACTACCGGGTTTATCTCGCACCTCAGCAGGGCTACCGGGCACATCGTCTGCGGTACCGAGGTCAGTCCCGAAATCGACAAAGAGCGCGCCACCCACAATCGAAAAGATTGGGAAACGATATTCTGCTGTGGCTTGGAGGAAGCTGCGACCACTGCCCAACTCACCGGAGTCGTAGCCTCTGACTGAGTCAGTTCCCCCCAGGGAGAAGGCTTCGTAGGGCGGCAAATCTCCCAGGACTGTACCTGCCTGGACGTTAAATGCCAGGGTTTCAGGACCATCGGTAAAGTTGGTGAAGTTGACCGGGACGTAATAGCTATAACTTCCCCGCAGGCGAGTCAGGAAGATACTACCCTGACCCAGGGGAACGGATTGATCGGTGCTAAACCGGAGGAAAGAGCCGCTGGTGGGGGCGATGGGGTCATTGCGGCGATCGCGTGATGCGGACGCCTGGAACAGGAACAGATCATCCCGACCTGTCCCACTGAAGCTGAGTTGGTTCCCCAGAGCGTCTACGGGGCTTAATTCCCCATCCTCATCTTGGATGGCTACGTTTTGATATTGGAAACCAACGGATGCACGCCAACCGCCTCCTAGCGGGCGACCAAAGGAAACCCCTCCGCCCAATCGCCGAACCCGGGGGCGATCGCCCGTATCAATCGAGTTGGGATCATCCTCATCGGGCAGGCGGACTTCCTGTTCGCCTCCGTCAAAGATCAGCGAAATAGAACGCCGACCAAAGGCATTCACAGTATAGGAGGTGCGGTAGGGGTCGCCTGCAATCCAGGGATCTGTGAAATTGACATCGAAGAGCAACTCCCGTTCACCCACCTGCACCTCAGCCCCTAGCCGCTGGTTGTTGCCGCCCAGGTTTTGCTCCTGATAGCTGACGGTTCCGAATAGACCACTAGCAGAGCTAAAGCCAAGACCCGCCGCAATTGAGCCTGTGTTGCGCTCAGTCACATTGACCGTGACATCTACCTGGCGGCGATTATCACCGGGGTTCAATGACACCTGAACATCTTCAAAGATGCCCAGAGCAAACGCCCGCTGCAAGTCTCGCTCAATCTGGTTGCGGTTAAATACGTCTCCTGGCTGCGTCTGAAACTCGCGAGTAATGATAAATTCACGAGTTTGCCCTTCAATGGGGTTGCCCTGTTCATCCTCGGCTTCGCCTTCTTCATTGAGGAAGCGCACCTGGATATCCTCAATGACCCCTTCAGCGACTTCCAGGGTCACCGTTCCGGTTTGCTCTGAGATTTGGGGTGCGCCAACAAACTGTGCCAGCACGTAGCCATTGTCTTGATACCACTGGTTCAGGGTTTCAATGCCCTGTTGAAAGTCTCTAGCGTTCAAAATTTTGCCGTATTGATCCGCAAAGGCTTCGTCGATCACCGATTGTGGCAAAACCTGACTACCGCGAACTTCCACGGCTCGCAGGTCGGGGTTGGGGCGAACGATGAAGGTCACCCTGACCCCCAGCACAGTGTCAGTTGGCTCCGATCGGACGTTGCCGAAATAGCCAGTGGCAAAAATAGAGTTGATGTCTTGTTGCAGTTGCGATCGCGTCGTGGTGCGTCCTGCTTGTGTGTCGATCGCATCATAGACAATTTGTTCGAGTGGTGTTTCAACCCCATTGATCACCACCGATCGCCCTTCTACTCCGCTCACCACCACCTCGGCAACGAGCACACGGGGTTCAGGTGCAGGTTGAGTGGTTTGGGGTGGCTCAGGGGTCGGCGTCGGCGCGATGGATGGGGGTGGGGTAGTCGGTGGCTCGTCAATTTCGATATTGGGTGAGCCGGGTGCATCCCCATCAATTTGGATCTGGGCAGGTTGCCCCTGGTCAGGAGTTTGGGTGCCCGGTGGAGGGGAGCCCGGTTGTAGGGGTGGCTGCGTTGACGGGGGCACCGGAGTCTGGGCTAACCGATCGACCGGGAAGGTTTCTGGCTCGGCTGTAGTCGGTACAACGAGACTGGGCGGTGCGTCAGCGGAGGAACTGCCCTGCATCGCTCCTGTAGCCTCGCCATCCATCACAGCAACCGGGCTAGAGGGGTCGGCGATCGTTGCAATATCCGTGTTTTCGACCCGCTGTAAGGCAGCGGGAGTTTGTGCATCAACTGGACGAGAAAAACCAAAAGCAGCTGAAGCAGTTAGAACTGCCAGCAAAACAGGGGAAACGCGCATATTGGATGAGCTATTAGACACTGCCACACACCACGACTTGCCGAAAGCAAATCAAGACACTATAACAACCGTCAAACGGTTGGAACGAGGGTTGAGGGGAGGCTGTGCCCCCGATAGGGGTTGTGACCCCTACACCCCCTTATCATCGACTACTCAATGGATATTGAATAGAGCAAATGCAACTTGCCTTAAACGCAAAGATTTTACAGCATTGCTTACACCTAAACTTCAACAGTTTGCGCTAAAACTCGCTCTAGCACTTGCTGATAAGCTGTTTCAACATTGCCGAGATCATGGCGAAATCGATCTTTATCTAATACTCGCTGACGGGGGTCAGAGGCAGATTGATCCCACAGGCGACATGTATCTGGGCTAATCTCATCAGCCAGTAGTAGGGTTTGAGCGGAATCTAACCCAAACTCCAATTTGAAATCTACCAGTGTGATCCCACATTGCTGAAAGAAATCCGAAAGGATTTCATTAATCTGTAAGGCTTTGGCGTTTAACTGATCAACCTGATCTGGAGTCGCTAACTCCAGCAAAAGTAAGCGATCGCGAGTGAGGAGGGGATCCCCCAGTGAGTCGTTTTTGTAATAGAACTCCACGAGGGGTTTGGGTAAGACCATCCCCAACGGTAGACCAGTTTGATGACAGAGACTACCCGCCGCAATGTTCCTGACAACGACTTCCAGCGGCACGATTTTGACGGCTCGCACCCGCATTTCAGTTGGAGCAGGTCGATCAATGAAGTGAGTCTGGATGCCACGAGCCTCTAACAGCCGAAACAGGTGAGTCGAAATAGCACAGTTGATCTCACCTTTACCCCGGATGCTGCCTCGCTTTTGGGCGTTAAATGCCGTTGCATCATCTTTAAACCGAGTTAGTAAAACCTCTGGATCATCCGTTGAATAGAGGATTTTGGCTTTGCCTTCGTATAACTTTTGATCAGCCGACATGAGGAGAAATGGCAAGTGTACCCAATGAGGTTAAAACGCGACAGAGCGAAAATGGTGCCTCTGTAACATGCTGCAACACAGCAGCAAACGCAGGCCTCTATTGTATCGAGCAATCCGACCAACTTGATTTTCTCCATCCCAGTAAATTTACAGAGTAAATTACTTAAGCTTCATCTAGAGAGTAGCAATCGCCCCTAAGACAAGTTGATGGGCTGGCTTTACAGTGATTTAGAGAGGAGCAAGAACACATCATCTTTACGTGATTCTTAAAGACTCTTGAACTTTCGGCAGAATACTATACCAAGGGTTTAAGTTTAAGCTAAGGTTAAAATCTGGTTAAGAGTTTATCCTCTCACTTACGACTAAAACCATTCCAACATCCACTGACATTACACATTCCATAGGGGGGAAACTGTGGCAGACAAATCTCAATTCCTATATCCTCACATCCGCTATCACGGGGAAGTGAAACCCGAAAATCTCGTGTTCAACGCCAACTTGCAAGAGTTTTCTCAGCGAGTCAGCCTGATCTGCGGTTTAGAAAGCAATGGCAAGCTCACTCCCAATGAGTCATTTCTACAGATCAAAGCCCTCTGGGAAGACCTCCAGCGGAGCAAAGAAGAACTCGGCATTGGACAGAACCCATTTCAGGCATAATTTATGATTTTGTATCAATTCTGAAGGGGGCACCCATGGGTGTCCCCTTTTTGCGCTTTAAAGCGGACGAATTCAAGCTGATTGGCGTAGGTTGATTGGCGTAGGAAGTATCGACGAATACTCACCCTAAACGGTTTGCTGATACGTTAATACCAACGACTTGGGAGGACAACCGTTGTGAACCAGTGGATCAGACGATGGGTTAATACAAAGTGGGTTCCCCGTTGGGGCGATCGCTCCTTCTTTCTACCATTAGTTCTGGGCTCGCTGGTCTGTACCCTGCTCTTTTCGGGGTGTGGTGCTCCTTCCTCACAACAGTCTCCAACCACCACTGCGCCGACTACGAGCCAAGCCTCTGCCGACACCGTCTTGCGGTTGCTCTACTGGCAATCGCCCACGATTTTGAATCCCCATTTGTCTGTGGGGTTCAAGGATGCCGAAGCC
Source organism: Oscillatoria sp. FACHB-1407 (assembly GCF_014697545.1). Lineage (GTDB taxonomy): Bacteria > Cyanobacteriota > Cyanobacteriia > Elainellales > Elainellaceae > FACHB-1407. The sequence goes on from NZ_JACJSA010000017.1 coordinate 39,286, forward strand.
AGTCGCCTCACTCTGGAACCTTTGGCTAGCTATGACACGGCAGGTCAACTGGTTTTATTTTTAGCCGCCGAGGCACCCAGTCTGGAGAATGGGGGAGTCGCCGCGGATGGGCGATCGGTGACATGGAAGCTGAAGCAGGGAGTGCAATGGTCGGATGGGGAACCCTTTACCGCTGCGGATGTGGTGTTTACCTACGAATTTGTCACGAACCCGGACACGGGGGCAGTGAGTGCAGGTACCTACAACATTATTGAAACGGTAGAGGCGATCGACGATTACACCGTCAAAATCACCTTTAAAGAAGTCAACCCTGCCTGGAGCAATGTTTTTGTTGGGACTGAGGGAATGATCCTACCGCGCCACCGCTATGCCGACTTTACAGGGGCAAAATCGCGTGAGGCTCCAGCGAACCTGATGCCTGTAGGGACGGGACCCTTTCGGGTGACCGAATTCAAGCCCGGAGATGTCGTGCTTTACGAGGCAAACCCCAACTATCGCGATGCCGCTGCTGGCAAACCCTTCTTTCAACGAATTGAACTGAAAGGGGGCGGAGATGCCACCTCAGCAGCACGTGCTGTGTTGCAAACGGGAGATGCAGACTTTGCCTATAACCTACAGGTCGAGGCACCCATCCTGCAACAACTGGAAGCCGCAGGCCAGGGAACCGTCGTTGCTAACTTTGGTTCTCTGGTGGAGCGGATCTTGTTGAACGTCAGTGACCCCAATACCGAAGTTGAGGGAGAGCGATCGAGTGCAAAATCCTCACATCCCTTTTTGTCAGACGGGCAGGTGCGGCAAGCGTTAAATTTGGCGATCGATCGCGACAGCATTGCCACCCAACTCTATGGCAAATCGGGCAAGCCCACCGCTAACTTTTTGGTGTCTCCTGAATCTTACAACTCTCCCAACACGCGCTATAAATTTGACCTGACTCAGGCAGCTACTTTGCTGGATCAAGCGGGGTGGAAAGACACCAACGGTAACGGCACCCGTGACAAAGGCGGCAAGGAGATGCAGCTTCTCTTTCAAACGTCGGTGAATCCGCTGCGACAGAAAACGCAGGAGATTGTCAAGCAATCTTTCCAGTCAATTGGTATTGGGGTCGAACTCAAGAGCATTGATGCCAGCATCTTCTTTTCAGGTGATCCTGCCAATCCTGACTCCAGCAACCATTTCTATGCTGACCTGCAAATGTTTACCACAGGGAACACCAACCCCGATCCCGGTGCGTACATGAAGACCTATCTATGCAATGAGATCGCCCAAAAAGCGAATAACTGGTCAACGGAAAACATTTCTCGCTATTGCAATCCTGCCTATGATGCTCTGTGGCAACAATCTGCAACGGAGTTAGACCCCGAAAAACGGCGACAACTCTTTATTAAGATGAATGATTTGTTGATCGAAGATGCGGCGGTGTTGCCGCTGGTGCACCGTGCTGAAACCGCTGGAGTGGGCAATCACCTGGCAGGAGTTAGCTTGACTCCCTGGGATTTAAATACCTGGAATAGCGCAGATTGGACGAGGAAATAAAAAGGAGTAGGGCAGTGGAGGGGTGAGGAGGTATCTGTCACTCCATTGCAAGCAGGAGTTTGGAAACGAAGTCTATTTCTGCTGGTGTTGGGGACGTTGCTCGTCGTCCGAGTGTGGTTGCCACCCACCTTTGATGGTATTGACCCAGAGCAGTTTATCTCAGAGCGTCATCGATCGCGTTTCAGTGACCGAACCCGTTCTAATCCGCATCCCACATCGGACTCTCTCGCTAAGCATCATGAGGCACCTGTCCTCGGTAGTGCAGTGGAATTGATATCGAACCATCCAACGAATTAGCGTTACGTCTCAACGCGATAGCCAAATTCCGCCAGACGGGTACGCGATTGACGCCACTTGGGTTGAACTTTGACAAACAGTTCCAGATAGACCTTGCCCATGACCAGCTTTTGAATCTGTTGGCGGGCAGCGGAACCGATCGCCTTTAGCATACTGCCACCTTTGCCGATGATGATGCCCTTTTGGGAGTCTCGTTCAACGTGAATTGTGGCAAGAATGCGGGTGATCTCCGGCTCCTCATCGACCCGATCAATGGCGATCGCCACTGAATGAGGCACTTCCTCACGAGTCAGCAGCAAAATCTGCTCCCGGATCAGTTCCCCCATGATGAAACGTTCGGGTTGGTCGGTGACGAGATTAGGTGGGTAGTAGTAGGGACCCGGTTCTAACTGCTCAGTCAGGGTGGTTTGCAGGGTATCCAGTCCTGTTCCAGTCAGAGCCGAGAACTTGACCATTGTCCACTCGTGGGCACCTGCCAGTTCGGCGTAGCTCTGATCAATTGCCTGAGCATCGGCGGGTTGTTGGTCGGCTTTGTTGATCCCCAAAATCACGGGTGTCTTTGCCTGAAGCAGCAGATCCGTAACGTAGCGATCGCCCCCTCCCACTTCCACTGAGCCATCCACCACAAACAACACCACATCCACCGACTCAATAGCAATCTGGGCATTCTTCACGAGAACTTGTCCGAGTTGGTGGTGGGGTTTGTGAATGCCGGGGGTATCGACGAAGATAATTTGTGCTTCTGGTGTGGTGAGAATGCCTTGCAGTCGATTGCGCGTGGTTTGAGCCACCGGAGACGTAATCGCGATCTTTTGCCCCACCAACTGATTCATCAAGGTAGATTTGCCCACATTGGGACGACCAATGATCCCCACGAAACCCGACTTAAAGCCAGGAGGAGCAGCAGGAATGAGCGATTCAGATGGCTCAAAGATGTCAGTTTGTAGATGCAGATCATCAGTCATAGCGTCAGTCAACAGTAGGGGATGGAGTGCAGGGTGGAGATAGGAAAGATCGGCAGGGGCAGCAGGGGAAGGCTATCGCTTCATTCTTCGTTCTTCATTCTTTATCCTTTATCCTTTATCCTTTATCCTTCATTCTTCATTCTTCGTTCTTCATTCTTTATCCTTTATCCTTCATCGTTCATCCTTCGTTCTTCATTCCTCCCCCTTCCTCCTCTTCTCATTATGCCGATCGCCCTGATCCGTGGGCGGTAAAACAAGCCCTAAGACATATTCCCCTTCGTTAACAGCACGATTGATCGCAACATCAAAAACAGAGCCTCCCTTCTCGGCACGAATGGCGATCGCTTTTGGTGGATCGCCTGTCTTGTTAAAGGTCAGCAATTCATACAACACATCGCCTGCTTTCACCTGGCTTCCCAACGTAACTCGGGTCTGCACAATGCCACCCGTTGGTGCGTAATAGCGCAGCATTTGCGTGCGATTGGCAAATTGAGTCGGAAGTGGCGATCGCTCTACCGTTGCGTCCACAATAAGTCCTTTGTCAATGAGATAGTGCTGGATACCGTTCACCCCTCTGGCGATCGCGTCTGAATCCATTTGCATTCCCGACCCCAACTCCAGGGTATAAGCCTCAACATCCAACCGCAGCGGTCGGTTCATCTGAGCCAAACACGCCTCCAACGCTAACCACGGTTGGATAAACGCCTCATCAAACGCATCCCCATCGTACCAATCGAGCAAAATCGACCACTCCAACCCAAACAGAGCCGCAGAGTTGTGGCGATCGCGGAAGTAGTAGACATAGCTCACACCAAAATCCACCGAGGTGTGCAAATCAATTACGTAGTTAGCATCCAGGCAGAGGGATTGCAGAAGATAGCGATACTTTTCAGAAAAGGGCACCCCCGACGCCGCATAAACCTCATCTTTTAACTCAGCAAATTTGGTTTGAATCTGTTGCCGATACCTTTGCTCAATCGTGACCGTATCTTGCTCGGCATGAGCCTTGGCAAACGCGATCAGGTCTGCCTCACCTGGCTTGTAACTCCAAAAGATGCGGTTCCAGTTGTCGCCATCGTAGGGGCTAAACCGACCCGTCGCGTAGTGGAGCGATCGCTGATTCACCCCCACCGGATTGCACACGGGGACTAACCAGACCTCCCCCACCAGTTGCGATGCCTCCAACTGCGACAACCAGTCCATCACTTGATGAATGACGGCATTTCCCGCTAACTCGTTGCCATGCAAATTGGACTGAATGTACACCTTCTTACCAGGGCGATCGCCCACAAATTTGTAGACTTGCAGCGACAGGCGATCGCCAGAGGCGAGGTGTTGTAGGGGAATGATGTCAACGGTCGGACGCATAGGGGAAGAGGGAAGAGAGAAGAGAAGAAAGGATAAACGATGAAGGATGAAGGATAAAAGGAAGGATGAACGATGAAGGAGAAAAAAGAAAATTGAGAAGGAGAACACCTCGTAATCGGTTCAATTACACTGTCTGGAAATAGACTATTAGACCTCAAAATGAGAGCTAACTCAACCTATCGGAAACCCAGAAGTCAGAGCTTTACCAGAAACTCTGACCTCAGAGCTTGACTGATCAAGCAACAAGGTTGAAATGTCGTGTTCAGAAGTTGGGCGTTTGAGCAGAAAGGTTGAAGTGTCGTGTTCAGAGCTTGACTGATCAAGCAACAAGGTTGAAGCGTCGTGTTCAGAAGTTGGGCATTTGAGCAGAAAGGTTGAAGCTCCACCTTCAGAACTCGAACAGTTGAGTAACAAGGTCGAAGGGTCGAGATCAGAATAGGAGCGATCTCTTCGAGATACCCGCAAGGGGTCGCCCTGTTTTCTCAAAATTCATTGCGTAGAATCAAATAAACCCTGGTGGCTTTCTCTGATATGGCTGCTCCAAGCCCTTTTGTTGTGGAGTATTTGCGATCGCTATTGACCCCTCCGGTGCGATCGGAGGGACAGGGATTTTATGTGTCAACTTCGGCAATATTGCCGCTCAAAGTTCAGACGATTGTGGCTAAGGCAGAACCAGGGCAGCCTCAGCTAGAGGAACGGGAACAGCAGAAACAGCAACGGGAACAGAAACAGTTTGAAGTGCTGGAGGGATTGCGAACCTATGCCGCTAATCATGTGTTGTTAGTGGGCAAACCGGGGTCAGGCAAGTCAACGGCTCTGCGGCAACTGCTGCGAGAAGAGGCAGAGCGTTGCCTGAGGGCAGCAGAACAGGGAGAGGCTCTACCTGCCATTCCAGTGTTGGTAGAGTTGCGGGAGTGCCACAACAGTACGGTGCTGGAGTTGGTGAAAAAAGCCTTGCGGCGGGTGCGCCTCAACCTAGAGGAGTTAGAAGACTGGCTGTGGGATCGACGCTTGCTGGTGTTGTTAGATGGGGTCAACGAGTTACCCTCGACGGAGGCATGGCAGAGCTTAGAACAATTCAGAAAGGATTACCGTGAAACCCCAATGGTCTTGACCACCCGCGAATTGGGAGCAGGGGCAGACCTGGGCATTGAGAAGAAGCTGGAAATGTTGCCGCTCACCGAGCCACAGATGCGGGAGTTTGTCCACAAACGGCTGCCAACCCAGGCAGAGGAACTATTGAAACAACTGCGCGATCGCCTGCGAGAGTTAGCAGAAACACCGCTGTTACTGAAAATGCTGTGTGATGTATTTGAGCGGGATGGGCAACTTCCCAAAAACCGGGGAGAATTGTTTCGCAAAGAATTTACCGTGCGCTACGAGAGCTTTAAGCCTCTGCGGACTCAATCCGTCTCGGAGGATTTTCGTCGGCTTGCCCCAACCCTGCTACAACACCTCGCCTTTGTCATGATGCAGGGCGACTCCCTCACAGAAGCTCGCCTGCAACTGCCAAAATCCGATGCGGAAGTCTGCCTGGAGCACTTCCTGCAAACCTGTAATGAACTCAATCCCGCCACTAAAGCCAGAGAATATCTCGAAGACTTGCTGGAGTATCACCTGCTGCAACTGGCATCTGACCCCAACCAGATCGAATTTCACCACCAACTGTTTCAGGAATACTACGCCGCTGAATATCTGCTGCGCCAACTGCCTCACTTCACCGATGACCAGCTTCAATGCCACTATCTCAACTACCTCAAGTGGACAGAACCCCTCGCTCTGATGCTGGCACTGGAGGAAAACGAACAACGCGCCGTTAAGGTGGTCGAACTGGCTCTAGCCGTTGATTTACGATTAGGCGCAAGACTCGCGGGTGAAGTGAAGCCCGAGGTTCAACCCAAAACCGTTGCCTTGGTCGAGCAACAAAACTGCCCTAATTGGCTCAGGGTTCAACTTTTAGAGATTACCCAATCTGATGCAGCTATTCCATCACTGGTGAAGGCGATCGATAATGCTAATTTCGGTTTTAGTCAAAGTGCGGTTAAGGCATTAGGCAGAATTGACTCAGAGCAAGCAGTAAAGGCACTGGTCAAGGCAGTCAGCCATTCTAACTGCGATATTCGTAGGAGTGCAATTGAGGCATTAGGTAGGATTGGCTCAGAGCAAGCAGTAGAGCCACTGGTCAAGGCAATCAGCCATTCTAACCATAGTGTTCTTCGAAGAGCGGTTGAGGCATTGGGCGAGATGGGCTCAGTTCATGCAACGGATGAGCTAGTAGAGATACTAGTCAAGGCAATCAGCCATTCTAAGCATAGTGTTCGTCGAAGAGCAGTTGAGGCATTAGGCAAGATTGGCTCAGAGCAAGCGGTTGAAGCATTGATCAACGTGATTGATAATGCTGACTCCAATATTCGTAGGAGTGCGGTTAAAGTATTAGGCAAGATTGGCTCAGAAAAAGCTATTCCGGCATTGAGTCAAGCGATTGATGATTCTGACCTTGATGTTTGTAGGAGTGCACTTGAGGCATTAGGTGATCTTGTTTATGCATTAGGCAAGATTGGTTCAGAACAAGCAGCAGTAGAGTCACTGGTGAGAGCAACCGATCATTTTGACCCCAATATTCGTTGGAGGGCAGTTTACGCATTAGACTGCATCAGCTCAAAACAAGCTGTGGAGGTACTGATCAAGGTAATCGACCATTCTGACCCCAATGTTCGTCGGAAAGCAGTTGAGGCATTAGGCAGGATTGGCTCAGTGCACGCAACGGATGAGCTAGTAGAAGCACTGGCCAAAGCGATCGACGATGCTGATGTTCGTTGGAGAGCGGTTGGTGCATTAGGCAAAATTGGTTCAGAACACGCTGTGGCGGCACTCCTCAAGGCGAGTGACCATTCTGACTCTGATATTCGTAGAAGTGCGGTTTATGCATTAAGCAAGATTGGTTCAGAACACGCTGTGGCGGCACTCCTCAAGGCGATTGACAATGCTGACTCGTTCTCTCGTGAGTGTACGGCTGATGCATTAGCTAGGAGCGGCTCAGATCAGGCTGTGGACTTGCTCATGCAAATGCTTGATGATCCCGATCCCTGCGTGTGTGAGAGAGTGATTGAAGCATTAGGTGAGATTGGTTCAGAACACGCCGTGGAGGCACTCCTTAAATTGGTTAATGATTCTAACTCCGATGTTCGTTGGAATGCGATTAGGGTATTAGGTGAGATTGGCTCAAAACAAGCGGTAGCACCACTGATCAAGGCGATGAATGATTCTGACTCACGGATTCGTCGGAGAGCGGCTGAGGCATTAGGCGAGATTGGTTCAGAACTAGCGGTAGTGCCACTGATCAAGGCGATCGATGATTCTGACTCTCATGTTCGTAGGAGCGCAGTCGAGGCATTAGGCAAAATTGGTTCAGCAAAAGCTGAGGAGGCACTCCTCAAGGTTGTTGACGATTCTGATTCCTTACTTCGTAAATGTGCAGCTTACGCATTAGGCAAGATTGGTTCAGAACACGCTGTAGAAACACTCATCCACGCTATCAGACCTAATAATGACTGCGATGTTCGTATAGACGCGATTAAGATATTAGGCAGGATAAAGTCAGAGCAAGCTGTAGAGGCACTTCGTAAAGTGATCAAGGATTCCAGCGAATATGTTCGTGGAAGCACGGTAGAGGCATTAGGCAACATTGGCTCAGAGGAATCGGTAAAGGTACTCCTAAAGATGATTGACGATTCTGACCCCGGTATTCGTTGGAGAGTGGTAGAGGCATTAGGCGAGATCGGCTCAGAACCAGCAGTAGAAGCACTATTCAAGGTGATCAATCATTCTGACTCTGAGGTTCGTAAGAGCGCAGCTAGGGCATTAGGCAGGATTGAAGGGATAGCAGCAGCACACCACCTCCCTACTCTGGTATCGCGCCTATCAACTAAGGTTAGTGAAACTGCATTCCGAGCCATCACTGGCATTCAGGCACAGTGCAAGTTTTATAATTATGAGGTCTATCAGCGTGCCCAATCTTTGCAGGAGTCACTGGTTCAAAAACCATCAGCCCTCGTGCAACAGATCTTCAATGCTCCAGTGTATGGGGTTGCAGGTAATGTGGAGGGAAGCCAGATCACCCATGCCCTTCCGCCAAGTGATACAACTGAAAGCAGGGAAGCCTAGTGAGTGAGGGAACCAGGAGACTCAGATGACGCAGAGCTTTACTATCCAGTTACCCGACGATATCGCACAGCAGTTGCAGTCTCAGGCAGCCCAACTGAATGTGTCGCCGGATGTATTAGTCGCGCAATGGGTTATCAAAGAACTAGCCCCAGTTGCATCAGCGGGTAAAACAAGAAGACTACTGGAACCTTTAACAGGTAAAGCACTTGTGACTAGGGTTAAGCAACTGGAAAATTTGAGCCAAGAGGAAAAGGCAAAAGCATCTGGCTATTACACTGTCACGAAGAGCGGTGTAGAACGTGTCGATATGATGCAGTTCTATAAGGCACTCATAGAAGCTGAGGGCATTGAGCTAGTTGAGCAACCAGAAGAAACGCTACCCAATGCTCAATCATCTCAACGTGTACCAGATGCGATCGCTTCAAGATACCCGCAAGGAGCCGCCCCGAACACGACGACCATAGACGATCTCACCGTCACCAGAGATCTTGCAGACCTTCTGATTCGGCTGCGTCAGGCACACTCAACGGGTGCGACAACCACCACAATTCCGACAACGTCGGTTGCCCTTGATTTTCTCCAAATTCTGCAAACCTTAGGCTTCATCGACCAGATTCAAAGCGGTTCCAGCTTGGAGGCCGTGCATGTCACCCTTACCTCTACAGGCGATCGCTCCGTGTTAGAAGCGATCGAGCGATTAAGCCTCTTGCAAGCTGAGACAGATTTGGAACACTCACCAGATTTAATGGATTGGATCACCCATTTAAGGAATCCTGACCCAGCCATTCGAGAAAAAGCCGTCAGTCTGCTCGGAGTGAGCTACGGTGAATCCAACCCGTGATTTCAATGATGATCGGCTTCGAGTTATCGCCACTTTGTGTGACGTTCTACTCCGTGATCCATCAGCGGTGGTCAGACTGGAAGCCGTCAAAGCACTTGAAAAAATTGACCCAATGCATCCAATGGCGATCGCTGCACTGCTTCAAGCCGCCCAACAGGATACTAATGGAAAAGTGCGGAGGGTTATCGTAAAGTTGCTAGGACGCATTTATATCAAACAGCAAACGCTCGACACTCCCCTAGTCGAACTCCTGACTAATCAACTCAAGCAACTCAATCAAACTCTAAACGTCATGTCAGACCAACCCAAAGTTCAGATGAATTTCAACGCCCCTGTTACTGGAGTTGCGGGTAATGTGGAAGGAGATTTTGTTGTCAACGTCCCAGAACAGGGCACAGCAGAGGCGATCGCTGACCTTCAAACTCTCTTCAATACTCTTCAGCAGACCCATCCAACCGCAACCGAAACAGAAGCACCCATTATCCTCAAAGCCGAGTTAGAGGCGATCGAGCAGACCGATCCGCAACGCTGGGCAATGTTACGCAAAGATTTACTAAACCGAGAACGTTGGTTTCAAGGCGGTAAAGCGGCTCTCACAAAAATGGTTGAACATTTTGCTGACAACAACGTATTTGCTAAAGGCGGAATTGCTTTTCTCGAAGAATTTAGCAAGGAACCAAAATAGTAGCTCAAGGGACAATACTGGTTCGAGGTGAGTAAATGGACTCTTGACCGCAAAGGGTTTACGTAAAATCCACGAGAGATTAAGAAAACTTCAAAGGGATTACAGCCCAGTTCGATAGAATTTTCCTTAATAGCAATCTTTAGAGAAACCCTCGATAAAAGGGTTAAGTCTTCTGTTTCTAGCCACCTCGCGCTTATTTTATTCAGGTCTGTTGTCTACCCGCAGTAGTTGAAACACTACTCGCGATTTTCACTGTAAAAAATATGGTCAGTGCAGAGATCAACACTGAGGCGATCGCCTCTACAGTTCGTGAGAACGAGATTTTTGTTTCCTACTGTCGTCGCGATAAAGAATTTGTTCAACGGCTAACGGCTGCATTTCGTGCCCACAATCGGGGTGTTTGGGTTGATTGGGAAGACATTCCACCCAGTTCTGATTGGCGAGCAGAGATTGCCGCTGGCGTTGAGGGAGCCGATGCGATCGTCTTTGTGCTAAGTCCCGACTGGATTGCTTCACGGGAATGCAACATCGAATTAGAACTGGCGATCGCCTGTGGTAAGCGACTGCTGCCCATTGTCTGTAAGGACGTGCAGTACAACCAGGTTCACCCCGCTCTGGCATCGATCAACTGGATCTTCTTTCGCGATACTGAGGATTTTGATACCGCCCTCCAAAATTTATTGGCAGCCATTGACACGGATCTCGGCTATGTGCGATCGCACACGCGCCTGTTAGAGAAGGCAATTGAATGGGATAAACACGAGCGGGATGCTAGCTTTTTGCTGCGTGGCACAGATTTAAAGAAAGCCGAGGAATGGTTACTCCAGGGAGCCAAGCTAGACCCCAAACCAACCCCACTCCATACACAGTTCATTCTGGAGAGCAGCAGTGGGGAGGCAACGCGCCAGCAAAAGGAGATCCATCGACAACGCATTGCTCTGGGGGGGATCAGTCTGTTGCTGGTCATTGCTACAGGATTGGGGTTAGCAGCTTACGACCAACACCGCAAAGCACGACGGGAAAGCCTGATCTCCGTCACTCGGACTTCAGAAGCCATGTTTACCTCTGGTCGCCCCTTTGAAGCATTGATGACGGCTCTCCATGCGGGGGATAGGTTACGCCACACCCGGTGGCTTCGCAATGACGCTGAGGTTCGAGCCGAGGTGACGACTGCTCTGTTGAGGACAACGTACTGGATTCATGAGCGCAATCGTCTCCAGGATCATGCTGATATTGTGCGGGGGGTGGAGTGGTCACCTGATGGGCAGGCGATCGCCAGTGTCAGTGAGGATGGCACAGTTAAAGTCTGGCAAGTCGATGGCACACTGCTATTTACGATGTCCCAAGGGGGAGTGCCCCTGCTGGATGTTACCTTCAGCCCGGATGGTCAGCTGATTGCCACTGCCGCCCAAAATGGCACGGTGAAGTTGTGGAACCGCGACGGGGTTTCGTTACATACATTGAGAGGACATACCAAAGCGGTTTACAGTGTGGAGTTCTCGCCAGATAGCCAAACTCTCGTCTCTACCAGCGGAGATGGCACTGTGAGATTGTGGAATCCTGAGGGACAGGCGATCGCCACTTACACGGGCAATAACGGCATCATCTGGGATGTTAGCTTTAGCCCCGATGGACAGACGTTTGCCACTGCTAATGGCAACGGCACGGTGAACCTGTGGAGCCGCAGTGGGCAGATTCTCAAAACCATTCCTACCGATGGAGGCATTGTCTTTGGTGTGCAATTCAGCCCGGATGGGCAGCAGTTAGCCACGGCACACAGCGACAACACGGTGCGGTTGTGGAGACGTACTGGAGAGGCGATCGCCACTCTGAGACAACATAGCGACCATGTTCGCTCGGTTAAGTTCAGCCCCGATGGACAGCTTATTGCCAGTGCCAGTGACGATCAAACGGTGCAACTGTGGCGGCAGGACGGTACGCCTCTGGTGACGTTGCCTGGTCACAGCAGTGTGACAGATGTTAGCTTTCATCCAACCCAACCTCTGCTGGTGTCAGGCACCTACAGCCACAACGTCCGCCTGTGGGAGATTCACAATCCCCTAACGCGGACAATTTATGAACAACGAGGAGCCGCTCTGGCTGCCAGCTTTAGCCCTGCGATCGCGCCTCAAGGAAGTGCTCCGACGCCAACCGCAACCTCCATTTTTGTCACCGGGGGTGATGGTGGATCACTGCAACTGTGGCGACAGGACGGCACCTTGATTCAGACGGTAGCGGCTCACTCAGGCTCTATTTGGGAGGCGAGTTTTAGCCCCGATGGAGCGGCGATCGCGACTGCCAGCGAAGACCAAACTGCAAAACTCTGGAGCCGAGAGGGACAACTGCTGCAAACGCTCCGGGGACATCGTGGGGCAGTCTATAGCGTTGCCTTTAGCCCAGACGGACAGACCCTCTTAACCGCAGGGGGCGATCGCACCGTGCGCCTGTGGAATTTGCAAGGGCAATCCATCAATGTGTTCGCCGGACATAGCAGTGCGGTTTATTCCGTTGCCACTAGCCCCGATGGGCAAATTTACGCTAGTGGTGATATGGATGGCACTTTGATGTTGTGGCATCAAAATGGCATGGTCGTTCCCGCTTTGGATGCCCATCAGCATGGCATCTTTAGCCTGAGTTTTGCGCCAGAGGGACGGATTTTGGCATCGGGCGGTGGTGACGGTAGCGTCAAGCTGTGGGATGACCGGGGTCGTTTAGTGGCAACTTTGAACGAACACGACAAAACAATTAACAGCGTCCAATTTAGCCCTGACGGTCAATTCTTAGCATCCGCCAGCGAAGATGGCACGGTGATCTTATGGACACGGGAGGGCACTCGGCTAGCTCGGTTAGAAGCCTACCGCCATGGCATAACCAGCGTCAGCTTTAGCCCCGATGGCAAAACACTTGTTGCTCCCAGCTTAGATGGAATGGTCACCCTGTGGAATTTAGAGCCAATTCAAACGCAGCCGATCGAGCAGTTGATGACACTCGGTTGCCAGTGGATTCAGAGCTATCTCCAGACCAATGCGTTTCTGTCAGATGGCGATCGCGCTGTGTGTGGCTTTGCTCCAACGACAAACACCCTTGCCTCTCCTTAATGGAGGTACATCTGACGGTTATGGGAATGGCGGTTAAAACCGCAGCTACCAGAACAAAACCTACCTACGCAGGTTCAAGACTTCAGTCCGCGTCGGTGGACTTCGCTCCAATCGCCGCGAATTCATTCGCCGGGTTCAGGCTCCTAATTACCAGATCCCAAATTGGATTCCCATCAACGCCATAGTGCAGACGGTTCCCTAATGGCTAACAGGATGTGGCGATCGCTAGCCCCTCTCTGGATAGCGTAGACGTCCCCCTACCTCCTACCCTCCCACCTTCCACCCCTATGCAACGTCTCCTCAAACTATCGCAGTCACGTCTCCCCATGCTCCCGCTGGTGTTGGTCTGGTTTTTGGGAGCGGTCATTGCCAGCGGCATCTTGCTAGCAGGATTACTCAACCACCAGGCACAGCTGCAAATCACCACCAAAGCTCGCCTGTTAATGGACACGATGGCATCGATTCGGGATTACACCCAGGATCAGGTCAACCCCCTGTTTTCTAGCCGCAACTTCAGCGAATTCTATCCACAAAGTGTGCCATCCTACGCGGCGCAAGAGGTGTTTCAACAACTGCGATCGCAGACGGAGTACGAAGATTTCTTTTATAAAGAAGCGGTGTTAAACCCTACCAATCTACGAGATAAAGCAGATGGGTTTGAAACGGCTCTCATTAACAAAATCAAGCAACGCAGCTTGCCGGAGCTAACTGGATTTGAAACCAAAAATGGAGTGCGGCTATTTTACATTGCAGAGCCGATCGCCGTCAACAATCCCAGTTGCTTGAAATGTCACAGTACCGTCGATGTTGCCCCCCAAAGTATGTTGATGCACTATGGCACGTTGAATGGCTTTGGTTGGAAATTGAACGAAATTGTTGGAATTCGCATCACCTATGTGCCTGTCAAGCAAATCTTTGAAACGATTCGTCGGTCGTTTACCCGCAGTTTGACTCTCGTTGTGGTGTTGATCGCGGTTGCCATGGTTGGGGTGTACTGGTTTCTGTGGCGATCGCCCAAATCAGTCAAACGCATCTAATCCAGGGTGGCTCCAGGTATACCATGGGTCAATCACCCTTTCAGTGCCTGGCTATGAAGTATGAGTCTGACCGGATGCAGGCGGTGCAATCGCCCATTATCCCCATCATTGGTGAACTGATTCAGCGATACCCCGGAACGATTTCCCTGGGGCAGGGAGTGGCTTACTACAGTCCTCCACCAGAGGCGATCGCCCAACTCTCTCACTTTTTGTCAGATCCAGAGAACCACAAGTACAAATCGGTTCAGGGGATCGCGCCCCTCCAGGAGGCGATCGCGCAAAAGCTTCAGCAAGAAAACGGTATTCCCATCACGGATCAAAATTGTGTGGTTGTCACCGCAGGCAGCAACATGGGCTTTATGAATGCATTGCTGGCGATCGCATCACCCGGCGATGAGATCATTTTGCAAACCCCGTATTACTTCAACCATGAGATGGCGGTAACGATCGCCAGTTGTCGTCCCGTGTTGGTCGCGACGGATGAACACTATCAGCTTCGTCCAGATGCCATTCGAGCGGCGATTACTCATCGTACGAAGGCGATCGTCACGATCTCGCCCAACAATCCAACGGGAGCAGTCTACTCGCAAGCGGCTCTGCAAGCGGTGAACCAGATGTGCCGCGAACACGGTATTTACCATATCAGCGATGAGGCATACGAATATTTCACCTACGATGGCGTGCCCCACATCTCACCGGGTGCGTTTCCTGACAGTGCCGATTACACGATTTCGCTCTACACCCTTTCTAAGGCTTATGGATTTGCCAGTTGGCGGATCGGCTATATGGTGATCCCCAGACATTTGTTAAATGCAGTGAAAAAAATTCAGGATACCGTGTTGATTTGCCCACCTGTGATCTCCCAATTTGCAGCGTTAGGGGCACTTCAGGCAGGCGTGACATACTGTAAGACAAAACTAGAGGCGATCGCCCAGATTCGTCAAACCGTGTTGGCTGAACTCGACACAATTTCGCACCTCTGCACCGTGCCCCTCAGTCAGGGAGCTTTTTATTGTCTTGTGCGGGTTCACTTAGAACGCGATGCTCTGGAACTGGCGGAGCAACTGATTCGAGAGCACGGAGTTGCAGTGATCCCAGGAAATGCGTTTGGCATCGAGTCGGGATGCTATTTGCGGATTGCGTATGGTGCGTTGCAGCAGGACACAGCGATCGAGGGGATCGGGCGTTTTGTGTACGGGTTAAAGGCGATAACCTCCTCAGGCTCGTAGCTGCGGTTTCAACCGCTAAAAGCCTTACCAGAACTCAGGTTTATCAATGACAAACTGCCTGTGCAGTTTGGTAAGCCGTTAAATAGAAGTTCAACAATTGCTTTGCCTCATCCTCTGAGGAAAGTCGTTGCCGAACCATATATAGGAAGGGCTTAACACGTGTCTCATCCATAGGGGCAGGCTCCCAAAGGCAAAGGAGTACCCCATCTTCTCTTGGAAGAATATTGTATTTGATCACGAGTTGAGAGGAATCTGGGGGCTGCATAGATGGAGATCAGAGAATAGTCGGTCATCCTAGCCATACCACCTACGAACTGTCGATTGGAAAAGCTAAGGCTTACCCTTCTCATTCTCTGTTCAGTCATGCGACCTCACAACTGATCAATCAGGGAATTTCTTACGAAACTTATTCCATTTTGGATTTTGGGTTTTGGATTTGGAATAGCCTCATAATCAAGGCGATCGCCCAAAATCGTCACTCTAAAATCCAAAATCGTCATCAGCCACCCGCTGCAAAGACAACCATCAGGATGACTGAGAGCAACAACCCTGGACTCAGCAGGAGTACCAGAGTCAACAATTCGTTCATTTCCATAAAGTCTGCCTGTGAAATTGAGGACGTCTTCTAGATCCATCATGCCTGATGTTCCTTAGAAGTAGATGCCTCTAATCCTTAAGGAAAGCCGAAAAAAAAGGAAGTCTAGTATCAGATTAAATTGCGATCGTTGCAAACATCGTTGCAAATGTTTGTAGGGGTGTTTTAGCAGGTAATACCGATTTAATGTTTGATTCTGGCAGATCACTGGGTAGGGGCGTTTCACGAAACGCCCTTACGGAATCATGTGCAGCGAAGCCAATTCAAATTGGTATAACGTCAGTTCAGTTTAAGAGCCCGGCGAATGAATTCGCGGCGATTAGAGCGAAGTCTGCCGACGCGGACTGAGGTCTTGAACCTGTAGGCAGTTTTTGTTCTGGTAGCTGTGGTTTTAACCGCCACTCCCCTAACCATCAGATGCACCTGGGCTTGACCCAACCAGAAGCACCCGTACTTGGAACCGATGCGAAGCGCGCCTTTGGGTTCATCGAAACACCTTCTGCTAGGGGGTTTGGGGGAGGCAGTGGCGTCCCCCAATGGGGGTTTGGGGGAGAATCCCCCAATGCCTGGTTCTCAAACTCGTTGCAGTAACCGAGTTTCTTATTGACAGAGCAAGGATGTGTGTACACGGTAGCCCACCGGAGAGGGAACCCGACGATGGCTCAAAGTCCTTCTCTTTAGGGAGAAGGGTTGGGATGAGGGCGTATTAGTTGCACATCGCGTTAACTGGTAAGAAGTAGAGGCTCATTCCCGCAACAACAGGTAATAAAGCTGTCCAGTGGTGTTTACCAGTCCGGTGCGGGAGCCAAGGCTCATTCCCGCAACAACAGGTAATAAAGCTGTCCAGTGGTGTTTACCAGTCCGGCGCGGGAGCCAAGGCTCATTCCCGCAACAACAGGTAATAAAGCTGTCCAGTGGTGTTTACCAGTCCGGCGCGAGAGCCAAGGCTCATTCCCGCAACAGCAGGTAATAAAGCTGTCCAGTGGTGTTTACCAGTCCGGCGCGATCGCCTGCCAGGGTTCCAGTCCCCATAAACACATCCACTCGTCCGGCTCCTCGAATGGCTCCGCCTGTATCCTGGTCGAGCACAAAACGGCTGACAAATCGCTGTTCGATGTCTGTCTCAGTGGCGTAGGGCAGTTGGGTATGAATCAGAGCCAGGGCACCTGGAGGCATGAGAGTCTTGTCTGTGGCGATCGAGCGTTCGGCAGTGACAGGCACGCTCAGGCTTCCCAGGGGTGGAGCACCTCCAGTTTCCCGAAAGAAGACGAAGCGGTTGTTGCGCGGCAAGTACTCATTCAATGCGTCCGGGTTTTGCTGAAAATAGGCAATTACTCTCGGCAGTGTCAGCCCTTCCTGGGGTAGTTTGCCATCGCGAATTAACTCTCGTCCGATACCTGTATAGGGATACTCGGTGCGTCCTGCGTAGCCCACTGTCATAACAGTGCCATCAGCCAGTTGCAAGCGGGCTGAGCCCTGCACCTGAATCAAAAATGCTTCCAGGCGATCGCGCAACCAGACCAACTCCAACCCTCGCAACAGACCCCGTGACCCCTGAAGCCCGTCTCTGCCCTCTAGCTGAGTCCGAGTGGGGTGGGGTTGCGTCCACTGCGTCAGGTTAGCGGGTTCCCGGTAGAGCGGATAACGAAACTCAGCCGTGGGAACACGACTGGCGACATAGGTCGGCTCAAAATAGCCTGTAAAATCAACGGTGCCCAATCCGTCATGTCCGACAGACTGGTACAGCTCAAACTCTCGCATCACAACTGTTTGCAGAGCGACAGGCGATCGCGTCGTCTGCACCAACTCCCGAAATCGCAACAAGCTCCGCCGGACTCGGTCGCGAGTAAACCCCGAAACGGGATATTGCCGATAGGCGGCTTCTGCGGCAGGGGTTTGCAAATAATCTAACGAGTGGGCGATCGCGGTGAGCAATGCCTGACGGTGTTGTGGCTCCCAAAGCTGGTCATCTAGCCCGACCAGCGTGGGATAACTCTCCACTGGCAACTGGGTGCGATCGCGGAGCTGAAGCGGCAAGAACTGGGGAGTGGACTGAGCTTGAGCAGGCGCAATGAGCGCGACCATGCCCAGACAAAAGCCAACAGTTAGACGGAGCAGTTTTCCCATTTAGAAATCGCGATCGACGCTGCCGAAATAGATAGGCTCCACTCGGATGGCTAACACTCTAGAGGGACGCACAACCATGTATTCCCCTTGCAAATTCTTCATGGGAACACTAATGAAATCGTCAGAGGCGGACTTGGGCATCAACTCACTGCTGTACCACTTCTGAAAATCTTGAATAGTTGCAAATCGGACTTCCTCACGGTGTCCCCCGTCTAACATCAGGTGGACAGCAAACTCGCTAGGGGTTCTGGGCATAATAAACGGCGTTCCTCAAACCTCAACAACCAATACTCTATAGCAGTCCTATATCGTGTTGAGGTCAATATTCCCAAAAAGTCGGGAAAAGCGAAACTATGAAATCAAATTAAATCGTTGCAGTTGCGCTTCTAACATGGGCATCAGTTGTTTGCGCAGGTCGGTTTTATTGCGAAAGGGCAGACGGTTGCGGTTGGGTAGATCAAAGGGAAATTGTCCCGGCAGATCGGCTCGCTCCATCTGCGCCAAAATCAACTGTTCCGATCGCTTGGCTTGCAACGCGTACCCCACCTCAACACAAACCTTTGGGCTAGGTATCAGTTGGGGCGGGCTGCTATCAATCGTGAGAATGGGCGTACCATCGGCAACAAACAGCAAGCTTTTCCGGATCTTGCGCATCAGGTTGCTGCTGAGCCGGACTGGACCCTCCGTAATCCGGTGCGATTCTTCAAGTGTAAGGGGTAAACGCGATCGCCCATTAATCTTATCCAGACAGGTCTGAAGCTCATCTCTGAGCAAATCACTGGATTCAGAAAACTCAGTCTGATAACACAAGAAGATCGTTGGCTCCAGCATCGCCATGACATCTTGCTTGGTGAAATACATCTCGTGGCTAATCAGATCGATATTGGAGATGGCATAGCCACCACTCCCCTCGATGTAAAACTCGACCGTTTCGCCTTCTAAATATCGCTGAAACCACTCAGCCTGCCTGACCTCTGCACTATCTTCGAGAAAATCAGCCCTCAGAGCCGACTTCAACAAACTGTTTTTGCTCAGTCGGAGGTCGTGAGGCCGCTTTTCCAAATCTCGAATTGGCTCGTATTCCTTGAGATACCAGGCTTTGAGAGCAATAATTGCCATGACGTGCTTCTGGCTGCCTTTGACTAGTAGATCATTTGTACTATTTTAGCAGCTATTATTTGGCATTGGAACTTAAATCTTCTCAAAGATACCTTTAAAAGCAACAACAGCATTCAAGTCACGACTCGTTGAGTAACCTTCCCTGTTTGGTCATGCTATGTGGAGTAAAACCGGATTCAAATTGGCTCAAAAACCAATCTTATTCAGTTTTGTAACTCCCTGCTTGCTAGGTGGGAAAATGTCAACCTTCGGATTGAATGCTGTTGTTTGTTGGACGAGACAGATTCAAATGAAACAGCTTTTTACTCCTTGAACTAACGTGAACTTGGCTGTTAAATCTGCCAGGGAAGCTTGTTAGCTTCAATTACTACAATAGCACTCTGACTCAAGAAGACAAGGGGATGATACCAAAGTTTACGTTGTAGTAATCGATTGGTTTTGAATTGGGGATCTCGTTAAAAGATAAGGGTTTTGACGGTTTACATCAAGGGAGAATTCATTATCTAATGCATCGTCTTTAGGATGGAATTCTATTAATAAATAAGGATAAACACTGATATTAAGTAAAGGTTAAAACTTATCAATAGAAGTTTATAGTTTTTGCCTTGAAATGCGTATTTATTAACGCTCTATCCAGCAATTTTATGCCTTGCGAATCGACTCTGTGGCAACGGAGACTATGGGTAGTCTGATTGCCTGACAAATCTTATGGGCTTGGCGATTGAGATCGCAGCGATAGGAGCAAAACCTGTAACGCGGGTTACAGAAAACCTGGAGGCATCGAGTCCGCACAGGACACTCTAATCCTTCACTTGTGACCCACCCGCGCTCTACTCCCTCGGTATGTGAAAATAAGTTGAGTTTGATGTTGGGTTAAGTCTGTGGCACGGGTTTGTTTAGAAGACATTACGCGACGATTTGCTGGGGTCACGGCGATCGACCAGATTACCTTTGAAGTGCCCGATGGTCAGTTTTGGGTGCTGGTGGGTCCATCCGGTTGTGGCAAATCTACGATTCTCCGAACGATCGCCGGGTTAGAGACAGCAACATCTGGCAAGCTTTACATTGGCGATCGCCTGGTCAATCAGGTGCCTGCCCGTCAGCGCGATGTGGCGATGGTGTTTCAAAACTATGCGCTTTATCCCCACATGACTGTGGCAGAGAATCTGGCATTTGGCTTGAAGATGCGAGGCGGTGACACCAAAACGGCGCGATCGCGAATTGAAAGTGTGGCGCGATCGCTAGACATTGCTCATCTGCTCGATCGCAAACCCCGTCAGTTGTCAGGTGGACAACAACAGCGGGTGGCACTGGGACGGGCGATCGCCCGGGAACCCCAAGTTTTTCTGTTAGACGAGCCGCTGTCAAATCTGGACGCCCAACTGCGGGATGACACGCGGGCTGAATTAAAACAACTGCACCAACGACTGGGGATCACGACGATCTATGTGACGCACGACCAGGTCGAAGCGATGACCCTGGCAGACCAGATTGTGGTGCTCAATCGGGGGCGGATTCAGCAGATTGGAGATCCACAAACCATTTATGCTCAACCGACTAACCAGATGGTGGCGACGTTTTTGGGTAGCCCCCCCATGAACATCTTGCCTGCCACCTATGACGGGGTGCAGTTTCAATTGATGGACGGGCAGACGATTCCCTGTCCTGAGGGGTTTCAGCATGTGTTGCGCTCGGCTCAGGGGCAACGTTTTAACCTGGGCATTCGTCCGGAGCATCTGCACGTAGTGCCTGAGCCTGCCCATCTGATGGTAGTAGCGACTGTGGTAGAACCGCTAGGGCGCGAAATTCTAATTCGTACGGCTTTGCCGGATCAAGACCCGATGCAGTCGCCTGTGATCAACATTCAGGTTGAACCAACCCTGCGTCCTGCGGTTGGAGAGCGACTCTCGATTCAGCTTGCGCTCGATCATCTGTTTGTCTTTGATCCCACAACGGGCGATCGCATCATGGAGCCTCTATAACCTCTATAACATCTGTTGTAGGGTACATCAGTTTGTGACTTTGCCCAGATCGCAAGTGAATGCAGTAGGCTTAGACGTAACTCTCTTTGGAATTACTATTTAAGGTTGCTAACCTGTGGAAGTTCAATCAATGCAACTGGAGTCAATTGTTCAACAAATTGGTGAAGCGATGGTTGTGACAACTGAGACGGTCGATCAACTGGCTCAGCAAGTGGATGTGTTGGCAAAACAGGTGCAGCAGCAAGGATATCAAATCTTTGCGTTGAGTGATGCGGTTCAAACTTTGGCAGAAAATCAGGATAGTGCTTTAGAACGTCTAGACCGACTAACCCAGGTGCTGGAGCGTCTGGTCAAGGCGATCGAAGCAATGGATGATCCAAGTTGATGGGCTAAACCCCCCAGATGGGTGAGTGTTTCAAACTCAGGGTGTGAGAACAATTTTTATCAGTACGATAGATAGGTACTGATCGGGACAACTTGATTGTAAGGACTATTCTTAATGGCACTCGCTGAGGAACTAACGCGAGATTGGCGATCGCGACTCCAAACAGACTGCTCTGATCAACCCACCGCTGCCCAGGATGCTATCGTCCAATGGCTGATTGGAGAAGATCGAGAACGGTTTGATGGGCTTGCGCCGACTCAGTTAGCCGTATTACAGCAGGCGATGGACTATCGCTATCGCATTTTGCGGCAACGCTATTTGGGGGTGCCCCCAGAAAAGGCATACAGTAAGTTAATTCAACGGCTAAGTAGCCTATTCCTGATTCGCAGCAAAATTCGGACTTGGGTAGCACTGTCACGCGATCGCCAGCGATCGGTCACAGATGTGCTTAAGGAAGTGATTCAAGAACTCATTCAAAGTGACAGTTACATTCGGCAACAAATGACATGGATTGCCCAATGTACGATGAATCCCCGTCTACGCAATGCGCTGTTGTTGACCAGCATTGAGGAATATTGTCTGCGCCCCATTCGGAATCAACCGCTGTTGGTTTATCGTTTTGTTAATCACCTGCGGCGTACCTCGCGTGGGGGGATGACTCAGGTGCCAACGGGGGAGTTGGTGCGGCTCGTATCGGAGGAAATTACCCCCGATGAGGCAGACAATCCAGTCAGCTTGCTGGATAATCAGGCGGTGACTAAATATCAGGATGAGCAACTCCTGGAGGAGCAACAGGGGTTGCGAAATACGGTCAAAGATAGTTTTGTTACTTATTTGACCGAGAAAGTGGGTCCTGAAGCCGGGGAATGGTTGCTCTTGCATCTACAGGGAAAATCACAAGAGGCGATCGCTCAAGCTCTCAATATGCCAATCAAACAGGTGTATCGTTTGCGGGAGAAAATCAGCTATCACGCCATCAATGTTTTTGCGTCAAAGCATCCCAAATCAAGTTTAGTGACAGCGTGGCTCGGTACTTCATTGCAGGAGCACAGTTTGGGGTTAACTCCAGAGCAATGGCAGCAGTTTCTAAAAACTTGTACCCCAATTCAACAACAATTAATTGCCGAAATGAAAGCCGGAAAAACAGTGGAGGTGATTGCTCAAGAGCTAAATATGAAAGCGAATCAGATTGCGGGTGAATGGAGTAAACTTTATTTATCAGCTCAAGAGTTGCGGAATACGCCATAAATCTTTTGAGATCAGTGAATGAGCAGTTTTTCCTCCAATCCAGTTTTGTTGCGCTACTGATATTGTCCGATTTCGACTCAGTATCTCCTACGAAGTTAAACATCCTTTGATGTCATTATTGATTACTACTCAGGTTGGGTAGATGCTGAACGATACGGTTCTATTGCTGATACTTTTCGGCAATTGATAGCAATCGAAGAATGGATCGTGGCAGGGTGCAGGGGTAAAACCTCTGATTGGGGCTAATGCCCTGATACCTTTGTCTTAGCTATTTCAACGGTTGCTATAGATGCATTGGTTCACTTCAGCACAT
This sequence comes from Oscillatoria sp. FACHB-1407, assembly GCF_014697545.1. Lineage (GTDB taxonomy): Bacteria > Cyanobacteriota > Cyanobacteriia > Elainellales > Elainellaceae > FACHB-1407. The sequence continues at coordinate 62,272 of NZ_JACJSA010000017.1, forward strand.
TCTCATCAAGTTATCCCCTATGCTATCTCCCTTGGGCGATCGTGCTCAACCCAAGCCCAACGACCCAGTCTATGAATTAGTGTTATCCCAATTTCAGGGAGATCTGGCAGATCGCCTCAGCGTCGAGCAAATGTTTATTTTGATCGATGGTGTTCTGCCCTTTGAGGCGTGCCTTTACTATCAAGTGTTGCCACTATTTATAGAAGGGAGTCGGCTCAACCTGGGGATGGTGTTTCCCAATGACACATCGGCAGCGGATTATGTCCGGCGCATCGTTTCCTATCACAACTACTCTTTAGTGCCTCGCCCCATCTCGTCAGAAGCGTTGCAGGGAGCACTCACTGCCTATCTCAACTATTCTGGTAAAAAACAAGCGGCAAATCAGCGGCAGGCAGCCTCCAACAATCGCCCCAATCGCTACTCGGCGCGATCGCGCTCTGGGCAAAATACCAATCCTGACATTCAAAAGACCCTCGTCGTTGATAGCCCTGAGAATTTGGGAGACGCGCTACTCAATGACATTCCATCCCAAGAACCGCCGACTCCTCCGCCCCATATCCCCTTCACTCCTAGCTCAGCCCAACCCAGCACTACACTGCAAGTCGGCGAGGATGATGCTCCCTCCTTTGAATCGCCCTTGCAACGCGAAGATCTGTTGACGGCAGACCCGCAAAACTGGCAACAGCAGAAGAATGAATCTCAAGAACTGCCTCCTGAACCGCCTCAGTTGCTCAGTCCACTACCAGAGATTGAGATTCAAACGAATTATCTGGCTGACCCCGTAGAGGTGTTGACGACCCTCCCACCAAAGGAGTTGCTGCAAGAACTCCTGGGGCGTGTGCTCTATGCCGGAATTGGACGTTTGTATTTTGAGCGACAACCGCAGTATGGGCGTGTGCTCTGGAGCCAGAATGGGGTCTTGCAATCGGTGTTAGACCGTTTAGACCCAGCCACATTTCAGGGCGTGCTGGATGAGTTAAAGCAGCTTACCCACTTACCCCTGGCAACGGTTCAAACAACAAAACAGGTTGAGGTAGAAAGGCTCTATCAACAAACCCGGTTGTTGCTACGGTTTAAGTTAATGCCAACTGAGTATGGCGAAGAGGCAACCTTACAGGTGTTGCGTGGAGCGGCTTTAAAGTTTCATCAGCAGCAACAACTGGCTAATTTAGAACGGGATGCGTTGACGATCGCCAAGCAGTTGCAGACGAAGGTGAGCGAAATTCGCGATCGCGCCCGCCTTGAATCAGGTCTGGGTGGAGCCAAGCTGGATGCCTTACCTGCGCTTAATCAACTCCTGAAGCACATTGAGGAACAACTCGGTTCCTTAGCGGATGAGGAAGTGACGGAAGAGTGAAAGAGTCAGTGGTTGATGGTCAATGGTCAGTGGTCAATAGTCAATGGTTGATGGTCAATGGTCAGTGGTCAAGGGTTGATGGTCAATGGTCAGTGGTCAAGGGTTGATGGTCAGTGGTCAATAGTCAATGGTTGATGGTCAATAGTCAATGGTTGATGGTCAATAGTCAATGGTCAGTGGTCAATGGTTGATGGTCAATGGTCAATGGTTGATGGTCAGTGGTCAATGGTTGATGGTCGGTGGTCAATGGTTGATGGTCAGTGATCCAGCGAGAGGGTCGGAAAGTTGGTTAGGACTTACGCAAACCTCAAACTCAAACCTCGTAACTTCTTCCCCCTCGACTTCTCCACGACCAAGTGCTGGGACTTCCTAACGACTGACGATTAACAATTAACCATCGACGATGGATCAAACTGGGTTTTTGTAACCTTGAATACTTTTCTCTGGGCGTGTCCTCATTACTCTGATGAAATCTCAGGGAGTAGTCGTTCGTCTACCCCTCAAAATAATTCAAAACAATGGGCTTCTAGGGTTCCGATTAAGGCTGGTCATGCCTTCAATGTCTGGTCCGAGAGAAGCCAGCTAGTGATAAACGCCTTGACGCGAGTTGCAGGAATAGCTTACTAGCCACACGGCGGGAGAAAAGCCCGGGAGAGACGGCAGTGCATTCTGCGGTTGGTCTCCTGGGCTTTTTTGCCTGGATGCCTGCCAGGGGTGCTGATGCAAGCCAAGCTGACATACCGTTTAACGTCCCTATTGGTGGGTGCCTGTAATGACTGATAATCCTCTCTTTCAAAGTCCTAATAACAGTTCTCAAACTGAAGCCCAGCGTGCTCTAGAACGCGAAACACAACTCCCCTTAACCGGGTGGCAGCAGGAAGTGTCTCAGGGGTTGGAGTATGGTTTGGAAGCGGCGGCAAGTATCCGCGATCGCTCCATTCCGACTTTTTCACGCGGTGAATTACCTCACTTTGCGGGTATCAACACCTTCCTCAAAGCTCCCTACTTGGAGGATGTACGAAAGGTGGGTAACTATGACGTGGCGATCGTTGGGGTGCCCCACGATTCCGGTACTACCTATCGCCCTGGAACTCGCTTTGGTCCTCAAGGCATTCGGCGCATTTCCGCCCTCTACACTCCCTACAACTTCGAGATGGGGATTGACCTGCGGGAACAGATTACCTTGTGCGATGTAGGTGACATCTTCACGATTCCTGCCAATAACGAAAAATCCTTTGACCAGATCTCTAAGGGAGTGGCTCACATCTTCAGTTCGGGGGCGTTTCCCATCATTTTGGGGGGTGACCACTCCATCGGCTTCCCAACAGTGCGCGGGGTCTGTCGGCATCTGGGTGACAAAAAAGTCGGCATTATCCACTTCGATCGCCACGTTGATACTCAAGAGACTGACCTGGACGAGCGGATGCACACCTGCCCCTGGTTCCACGCAACCAACATGGCAAATGCCCCGGCCAAAAATCTGGTGCAGTTGGGGATTGGTGGGTGGCAGGTGCCGCGTCAGGGCGTTAAGGTCTGCCGGGAACGGGCAACTAACATCCTGACCGTTACCGATATTACGGAAATGGGTCTGGATGCCGCCGTAAATTTTGCTTTAGAGCGAGCACTGGATGGCACCGATTGCGTCTACATCAGTTTTGACATCGACTGCATTGATGCGGGCTTTGTCCCTGGCACAGGGTGGCCCGAACCTGGTGGATTGCTGCCTCGTGAGGCACTTTACCTGCTGGGCAAAATCATCCAACAGGCTCCTGTCTGTGGTTTAGAGGTGGTTGAGGTATCTCCTCCCTACGATGTCAGTGACATGACCGCTCTCATGGCAACTCGTGTAATCTGTGACGCGATGGCGCATCTCGTTCTATCGGGACAGTTGCCTCGGCGTGAAAAACCTGCCTACATCCATGATGAATGCAACATGAATGTAGACGTTCCATGGACGTGAGGTGACGCAATGCATGAGACCGACATGACAAAGGCACTGATTCTCACGGTCAAAGATTGGTGGGAGTCACAGCCCGATCGCCCCGTTATTTCCCAGGTCCATCTCACGGTTGGCAAATGCACCTGCGTTGAGCCAGCGAGCCTGCAATTTGCCTACGCTGTGCAAACCCAGAATACTTTTTTAGAAGGAACGGAGTTGGTGATTCGAGAAACACCGCTCATTGCCTTCTGTCATCCCTGCCAAAAGGAATATGAACCGGATATTGGCACTCATTATGCCTGTCCGACCTGCCATTCCCCGATGGATGATATTCGCTCTGGGCGAGAGCTCAAAATTGATCGGCTCGAATTAAGGTCAGTGGTTGGTAGTCAGTAGTCAATGGTCAGTGGTTAGTGGTCAATGGTCAATGGTCAATGGTCAGTGGTCAATGGTCAATGGTCAGTGGTCAGTGGTCAATGGTTAGTGGTCAATGGCAGCGGCCAGGTGACGATGAACAATTGACGATTGACGATAAACCAACAGTTCTTATCCTTAATAACCCCTATCTTCATCCTCCTTTTTTCCCTCTATGCATCAAACAGTTGACGTTGCTCTCGGAATTAACCTGCTCCATGCCAATCAGGCAGGGGCAGATCACAATCGATCGCACCTGGATGAATGGGGCATTACCTGTCTCAACATCATGAGTAGCCCCGGTGCGGGTAAGACCGTGTTGTTGGAGCGCACTTTGGCAACGCTGAGCCGTGACCTGGCGATCGCGGTGATCGAAGGCGACATGACGACAGAATTGGATGCCGAGCGTCTGCGCCAGTATGGTGTTCCCGTCATTGCCATTAACACCGGGCGTTCCTGTCATCTCGACTCCAAGATGGTGGCGGGTGGTCTGCACCAGTTGGAGCACAACCACGACCCCAGCACATTTGATTTGCTGTTGGTTGAGAATGTGGGCAATCTGGTTTGCCCTGCTGAGTTTGAGGTGGGTGAGCACGCCAAAGTAGCTCTGTTGAGTGTCACTGAGGGGGCCGACAAACCGCTGAAATATCCGGTGATGTTTCAGGAAGCTGATTGCTTACTGATCACCAAAACCGATCTGGTTCCCTATTTGGATGTCGATGTAGAACAGATTGCTGCCAATGTGCGCCAGATGAATCCTGATGCCACCATCATTCCCGTCTCTGCCAAAACAGGCGAAGGTTTAGAAACCTGGTTTGCCTGGGTCAAAGGTCAGGTCGCTGCTCAGGCAGTCAGTCGGGCATCATACCCCGTTGTTGCGTTGCAGGCTTAGTGCAGCCGATTGTCCATCCCCGCTGAAATGCACGCCGATTTTGAGTTCAACCACGTTGCTATAAGGAAGCCCAATGAATATTCGCAAACTTGTCTCGTGGATCGCAATCTTTGTAGTGAGTGTGGCGATCGCCATCAGTTGCACTCCATCGCCCACTTCAACCTCGGATACCGGATCTTCCCCTGCTGCTAGCCCAGCAGGAGAACCCGTCACCCTTGGCTTTAGTGCTTGGCCGGGTTGGATTCCCTGGCAAGTGACGCAGGACAAAGGCATCTTTGAAGAGAACAACGTCAAGGTTGACCTGAAGTGGTTTGATGGCTATCTCGACTCAATCAACGCTCTAGCTGCTGGGCAGTTAGACGGCAACAGTCAAACCCTGAATGACACGATTAGCTCAATCTCTGGTGGTGCTGATCTGGTCATCGTTCTGACAAACGACAACTCCACTGGCAACGACCAGATCATCGTCAGTGAGGGCATCAACTCCATTGAAGATCTGCGGGGCAAAAAAGTCGCAGCAGAAGAGGGAACTGTGGATCACTTCCTCCTGTTGCTAGGGTTGCAACAAGCCGGGATGACCCAGGCAGATATTGAGTTTCAGCCATTAGAGACGGGTGCTGCTGCGGCTGCCTTTGCGGCAGGTCAGTTGGATGCAGTGGGCGTATTCGCTCCCTTCACCACCAAAGCGTTAGAGCGTCCCGGAAGCAAGCCTCTGTTTACCTCAGCCGATTTTCCGGGAGCCATTTCGGATCACCTCGTTGTTTCCCGCCAGATGGTAGATGAGCGACCCGATGATGTGCAGGCGTTAGTCAATAGCTGGTTTGACACCTTGAATTACATCAACGACAACAAAGCGGAAACCCTCACCATCATGTCAAAGCGAGGGGGGGTGACCGAAGACGAGTACAAGGAATACGAAACAGGCACCACCATCTTCACCATTGAGGACAACTTGAAGGCAATGGAGGCAGGTTCCGACATGACTTCCCTTCCCTACGCTGCCGAGGAGATCAGCAACTTCTTGGTTGAAGCAGGTCTGGCACCTCAAGCCCCTGATCTGAGCAAGTTATTTGACGATCGCTTCGTCAAAGCCTACGCCGAGTCAGCAGGAACCTAGGTAAGAAAGGATAAAGGATAAGAGATGAAGGATAAAGCACAAGCGATTAAAGCCGCTAATGGTCAATTGTCAATGGCTCATTGCCTGTCCTTCTGATTTCATCCTTTAGCCTTCATCCTTTTCTTTTTTCTCTCTTCTCTTTTCATCCTTTAGCCTTTAGCCTTCATCCTTTTCTTTTTTCTCTCTTCTCTTTTCATCCTTTAGCCTTTAGCCTTCATCCTTTTCTTTTTTCTCTCTTCTCTTTTCATCCTTTAGCCTTTAGCCTTCATCCTTTTCTTTTTTCTCTCTTCTCTTTTCATCCTTTAGCCTTTAGCCTTCATCCTTTTCTTTTTTCTCTCCTCCTCCCTCCTCCTTACCTCCCATGAGCCAATCCACCGAGTCATTTCCCAGTCCGATCGCCTCGCATCCATCGGAAATGCTTCCTCCAACTGTCTTTTGGCGCATTGCGGAGGGCATTCCTCGACGACTGGTCGCCATTCTGGTGAGTTTGTCGATCGCCGTACCGTTGCTGTTATGGTGGGTTGTCTCTAGCTGGATGGCATCCCGTGGGGGGACAGCGGCTGTTTTTTTACCGACTCCGGCTCAAGTGCTCACAGCATTTTGGGGCTTGTGGAGCAATGGCACACTGCCTAAAGACATCATCTTTAGCCTGTTTCGCGTGTTGAGTGGATTCTTTTTGGCAGCGGTGATTTCCGTGCCGTTAGGTGGATTGATGGGTAGCTTTGCCAGTGTGCGATCGCTCCTGGAACCCATCATTGGCATCATACGCTACATGCCTGCGCCTGCATTTATTCCACTATTGATCTTGTACTTTGGCTTAGGAGAATTGCCCAAGATTCTGTTGATCTTCATCGGCACTCTATTCTTCAACACGTTGATGATTATGGATGCGGTGAAGTTTGTACCCAAGGAACTGATTGAAACCACCTACACTCTGGGGGGCAAACGCTGGCAGGTGTTGCTGCAAGTGATTTATCCCTACATCTACCCCAACATCATTGATGCCTGCCGGGTCAACATGGCAGCGTCGTGGAACCTGGTCATCGTCGCTGAACTGGTTGCTGCGACCGAGGGCTTGGGCAAACGCATCAGTATTGCTCAACGGTTTTTGAGAACCGACGAGATCTTTGCAGGGCTGATTGTGATTGGACTGATCGGACTGGCGATCGACTTGTTATTTCGGTTGTGGCTCCGTATTGCTTGTCGTTGGGCGAGGTGAGGTTAGTGGTCAGTAGTCAGTAGTTAATGGTCAATGGTCAATAGTTAGTGGTCAATGGTCAATAGTTAGTGGTCAGTAGTCAGTAGTTAATGGTCAATGGTCAATAGTTAGTGGTCAATGGTCAATAGTTAGTGGTCAATGGTCAGTAGCCAATAGGCGTTAGTTCGAGATTAAACCTTGTTCCTTCTCCTCTTTTCGTTCTTCTTTTTTCTATCTTCTCTTTTCGTTCTTCTTTTTTATCCTTCACCCCTCATCCTTTATCCTTCATTTCTTCCTCGTCATGCACCTCGAAGTTAACCACCTCTACAAACAGTTTCCGACTCGTAATGGTTCTGTGTTGGCGTTGAAAGATATCAACATGCACATTGAGGAAGGTGAGTTTGTCTGTGCAGTAGGTGCGTCAGGTTCGGGCAAGTCTACCCTGCTGCGTCTAATTGCGGGGCTAGAGACTGCTACAACGGGGGAAGTGCTCGTGGATGGGGTGCGAGTGACAGGACCGGGCAGCGATCGCGGTATGGTATTTCAGCACTACACGCTTTATCCCTGGATGACGGTGGCAGATAACGTGGGGTTTGGGCTAAAGCTGCGAGGCGTGAGTGCCAGTCAACGGCGACAACAAATTTCGTATTATCTGGATGTGGTGGGGTTAACTCAGTTTGCCAAGGCACTGCCGAAGGAATTGTCAGGTGGGATGAAACAGCGCGTGGCGATCGCCCGTGCCCTTGCCTCCTGTCCCAAGATTTTGCTGATGGATGAACCGTTTGGTGCGTTGGATGTGCAGACCAAGGAAACCATGCAACAGTTTTTGTTAGAGGTTTGGCGACGCACCCACACCAGCATTTTTATGATCACCCATGATGTGGAAGAGGCAGTCTTCCTGTCCCAGCGGATCTATGTGCTGACGGCTCATCCTGGTAGCATTCAAAGTGAGATTGCGATCGATCTTCCTTCAGAGCGTGACTATCACATCAAACGCAACTCTAAATTTCAGGATTACAAAGACGAAATCATGGGTTTACTGCGGGGAGAGGAAGTTGCTTTGGTGGGATGACCTGTGAGGTGTTGCTGGTCGGTTTGACAAAAGCTCACGCTGCAATTGATTCCTGACTGGCACGGATCAAACCGTGTGCAGGCAGAATTGGAAGATGTCCTAACAAACCGTTCAGTTGTTATAGCTATCGCCACTTCATTTAACGTGAATTCGGGATAAGGATTTCGGCGATTTTAACCGCCGCTATCGGAGCAGAACCGACCTGCGTCGGTTCGTCCAATCCTACCTTTTCCGTAGTCTGCGTCGGCGGACTTGGTTCTAGTAGCCGCGAATTTATTCGCCGGGCTCTTAAACCGAACTGATGTTCATTTAGGGCAGAGGGGTGGGGTTGTGCCCCTAGCCACAGTTTCCGCTGTACCAATTCCTAAAAGTAGAACGGCAGATGGGGTAGAGGTGGTTCGCGAACCGCCTTTACAAAATCCTCCTGCCGCCCTGCCTCACAAATTTTGTATACTACAATTAAGTTTTTTTAATCTTTCATGACATCTACCCCATTTATTTATTTTTTTGAAGGGATTCCCGAAGAACTCAGCGATGTCAGTTTGCGCCGCAATCGCTCAACAGGCGTTCGCTCTGTGTTGTTGACCTTCAAGCAGTTGAAATCGATTGAACGGTTTAACAGTTACACCAAGCGTTTTGCCCAAGGGTTGCGATTGGTAGACAGTGAAGGAGAAATCAGTGTTGAACCGGACTCTGTGCAGTTTGTGTTTGGTGGTCCAGAAGGTGATGAGCTAGTGCGCGTCGAGTGCAAATTTGAGATTCAGCGAGAAGACCACTGGGAGCGGTTTGTGCGGTTTATGAATCGCTACGCCGAAGCAAATGGGATGGAGTATGGCGAGCGGAAGCAGACGTAATTTGTTAATGGTTAGTGGTTAGTGGTCAATGGTGAATGGTCAATGGTCAGTGGTCAATGGTCAGTGGTTAATGGTCAATGGTCAGTGGTTAATGGTCAATGGTCAATGGTCAATAGTCAATGGTTAGTGGTCAATGGTCAGTGGTGAATGGTCAATGGTCAATGGTCAATGGTTAATGGTTAATGGTTAGTGGTCAGTGGTCAGTGGTGAATGGTCAATAGTTAATCGTCAGTGGTGAATGGTCAGTGGTCAGTGGTCAGTGGTGAATGGTCAATGGTTAATCGTCAGTGGTGAATGGTCAGTGGTTAGTGGTCGTCAGTTTCGGCAGAGTGTGGGTGTAGCATTGGGGAGGCTCACGCAGGGGGGAGTTGAAGCTGAGATAACTGAATGCCAAGCCTTGATTGAATAAGGTCAACGGTGTTTTATTACAAGGGTGAAGGAATTGCAATGAAAGTAGCGGTCACAGGGGCAACAGGGTTTGTTGGTGGTTATCTGGTGAAGCGATTGCAGCAGGAAGGACATACTGTTGTCGTGCTGACTCGTGATGCCCAGCGTGGCAAGCAGATGTTTCCCTCAAGCAGCTTTGCGAATGTTGAGGTGGTGGCATACACGCCACTGGAGTCGGGAGATTGGCAGAGGGCGATCGCCGGATGTGATGGTGTGGTTAACCTGGCAGGTGCACCGATCGCTGAGAGCCGTTGGACACCTGAGCGCAAGCAAGAGATTCTTGACAGTCGTGTGATTGGCACTCGCAAGATCGTAGAGGCGATCGCCCAGGCAAATCCAAAGCCCAGTGTTTTGATCAACTCATCGGCGATTGGCTACTACGGCACGAGTGAAACCTCCACCTTTGATGAAACGAGTGCGGCAGGAGATGACTTTTTAGCCGAGGTCTGTAAGGCGTGGGAGGCTGAAGCACAGGCGGTAAAAGCCTCTGGCACTCGACTGGTGATTTTGAGAACGGGCATTGTTTTGGGGATGGGTGGGGCGATCGCCAAGATGCTACTGCCATTTCAACTATTTGCCGGAGGTCCGATTGGCAGTGGTCGGCAGTGGTTCTCCTGGATTCACATCAACGATCTGGTCAGCTTGATTGTCAAAGCTTTGACAGATTCTTCCCTAGAAGGCACCTTCAACGCCACTGCCCCCAACCCCGTCCGCATGAATGAGTTTTGTAACGTGTTGGGGCAGGTGATGCATCGTCCCTCCTGGTTGCCTGTTCCCGACTTTGTTCTAGAAACCCTACTGGGAGATGCTGCCAGGGTCGTTTTAGAAGGTCAACAGGTTTTACCCAAGCAAACGCTGGCGACCGGATTTGCCTATCAATACGATACGCTCAAGCCTGCTCTGAAACAGGTTTTGGGTAAGTAGAGGTAGAGGGGTGAGGGTGATAGGTGAACCGTAAAGACGCGATTAATCGCCTCTCTCCCCTACTCTCCCCACCTACCCTTCTTGCTTCATCGATTGCAGACGCTTATTGACCCAGCTAATAATGCCGCTGAGCAATGCCCCTGCCATTAGAATTCCGATCGCAGGAGTAAACACGGGTTCCCAAAGTTTGTACCAGAGGTCTAACCCCAATGGGATCTTAAAGGTGTGACCCACAACGGCGATCGCTAACCAAAAGAAACTTAGCAACACTAAGAACAAATTAGCGACCAGTGCTAAGTTGAGCCACTCCAATAATTTCTCTTTCATCAGCTTTTCCTTCACAAATTTCAAACTTCTTTCTGAGAGGTGGTTCCGTTGGGATGACCCGGCTTAAGGGTTGATTATCGCGGATTGTGGAAAATACGGCTTTGGTCAGAAAGCTTAGGACAAAGGCAATGGGTCAAACCCTGATTCGGGGAGTTTTCTGACTTGCCTCCGCCCCATCGAATGTAGCTAACGTCAGTTCGGTTTAAGAGCCCGGCGAATGAATTCGCGGCTACTAGTGTTGCGAACACAAAGTTTTGCAATGTAGGGGGTTTGGGGGCTTCGCCCCCAAGAAGGGGTTCCACCCCTTCACCCCTTTCAAACCTTATTTTTTGCTGTACTAGAGCGAAGTCCGCCGACGCGGACTCCGGAAAAGGCAGGATTTGACGAACCGACGCAGGTCGGTTTTGCTCCAATAGCGGCGGTTTTAACCGCCGAAATCCTGATCCCGAATTCACGTTAGCTATGGCTATAGCCGCCATCCAAAATCCAAAATCCAAAATTGCTAAAGGGTTATCCAAATCCCATTATTTCAAAAACATGGCTTTCAAAAAAACGGTGATGTTCCAAACCTGTTGATAACCTCTGTAAGACCCCCTGTAGTCCCCCTTACCAAGGGGGACGGCGACAGCCGGGGGTTAGTAGCAACAGATCTGAAACACTACCAAAAAAACATGGCCGCCCTCAAGGAAGGACAGCCATATTATTCCAGCAGAACCATAGATTAGTTTGTTAAACTCTGCAACTTACTTGTCAGCTTGCGCTTCTACCATCAAATTGTCGGGGTCAACATAGTGACAGGTAGCATCATCAACACAGATGAGTGCCCAGCCTGATTGATCGATTCCAATGAACTTGTATGAACCTTCTTGTACAAAAAAGCCTTTGTGATTGCGGGTTTCTGGTTTAACTTCAACGTGAGAGAGCATGATGACCAATCCTTATCTGTTTTAAAAGAGTGTGAAGCGGCGACTAGCTATAAACACTGCTAATCACCAACTTCACTGAATCTTATCATTAGATTTTCGGATGCATCATTAAAAATGATTAGTAATCATTGCATTTTCTAAATAACTGGTGAGTTTGATAACCAGAATCCCCGCAGAAACGGCCCTAGAAATGTAAATTTTTGATCCTAGCTGCCAAACAACCAGTTTTGAACTCGTATTAACCCCTTCCAATTCGGTTTGCGGCTTAACCCATCTTCACAGTTCTTCTTAACTTCTTCTCGTAGCTCTGGGACAGCCATAATCAGCTGTTCGGCGATTTCAACATGCTCCCGGACTCCAGTTTTAGCCGTCTCCAGCATGGCAACCGCCAGGTTGACTCGCGCCTGCGGATCTTGTGGATTGAGCTTGACTGCTTTTTGAGCCGCTTTGAGAGCCTGACTGGGCTTGTTATCGAGTAGATAGAGCCACGCTAGACACGTCCAGGCGGGGCTACTTTTGGGCGATCGCTCACAAACCTCTTTAAACAGTGGCAGCAGCGTTTCTGGAGATTCGCCTGCTTGATAACGCTCAATGCCTTGATCGAATAGAGTTTCAACAGTCTCAGTCATAGGAGAAGCAACAGTCGGTTACGGTTGATACTGAACGGCAAAAAATCTGAAGAACTTGAATTTTAGCGGATTCTGGTTCCTGTGAGGGTGTCATTGATGACTTGCAATCCGCCTGTACCCATTCAGGGAGCCAGAGCATGAGTCATTTGCCCCTGCGGCTACACTGCTCAAGATCTAATTCCACAGTGAAAGAGTTGGTGAGGCATCAGCGCATTTCAGTTTCACAGCACATAAGTTTCACAGCGCATAAATTAAGGGTGAAAAGCAATTCCGCTTTCACCCTTGCAATGAGACTACGACTGACGATTTAAGAGAACGACTTGCCACAGCCACAGGTTTGGTTGGCATTGGGGTTTGTAAACTGGAACCCGCCGCCAATCATGGCATCGCTGTAATCCAACACCAGCCCATAGAGGTAAAGAATGCTTTTTGGATCACAGACGACCTTAAAGCCCTCGTAGTCAAAGACCTCATCATTTTCACGAACGTTACTAAAGTCTTCAAAGTCCATGACATAAGACATTCCAGAGCAGCCACCCTGACGAACCCCAACTCGCAAACACAGGTCTTGGTTGCCCTGCTTTTCACGTAGAGAGAGAACCTGACGAAGGGCGGCGTCAGTCATAAGAATGCCACGCTGTTGAGACTGAGTTGCTTGCGTCATTGGTATAAATGACTCCTTAGATAGAGATCTTTATGTATGAATCTGAAATTGCGGTGCTACCAGAGTAATATCGGTAAATTGGGCTAGATAATCTGCCCCCACACTCTGATGGTAGCAATCTTCAGGGGTATCTTAACTGAGGAGTGTGAGAAGTTCTGAAATTAAGTCATGGTTTAAAGAATTGTTTGCACTCTGCCCAAACCTTACATCTATGACAATCCCTATAAATCCTAATAGGAGTGGATGGGTGAGGCTTAAAAAAGCAGTAGAATCATAAGCCTTCTCATAGAGAAATGCCATAACTGACTATTGCCATCTGTCAATTAAACGTTGAGGGATGGAAGGCAATGTTTAAGATGAATAATGAGAACCTGTTTAACCGGGAATACGGCTTGGTTTTCTTGTTAATTTGTTAGCGTTCGGATTATTTCTTGCTGAATATATGACAGCCCTAAATCGCTCTACCCGCCGTCGGCTCCAACAGCTTCGTCAAATTCCTAGTGTGTGGGAAGGCGATCGCCGTGCTTTGGCTCCCCATCTTGCGATGGAGCCTGATAGTTCGATGCGGGGAGAGTGTATTTTGTGGGTCGATGGCTCCGAAGGGTTGGTGCGAGCAATGGATGTCGTGCCCTCTGATTCAGGACCAGAGGCGATCGTGCGGACGTTGCTGCGGGCGATGGAATATCCCCACAGTTCGACTCGTCCAGCTCGACCTCAAAAGATTGTGGTGTGCGATCGCGAGATTCAGTTTTTTCTACGGGGAGTGTTGCAAGAGTTAGACATCGTTGTGGATTACGTACCTGAACTGCCGCTGATCGACGAGATCTTTCGCGGGTTACAGGATGTTGCCAACAATCGCCCTCCACAGCTACCGCCAGAACAGGAAGAGGCATTGCTGAAAGCAGCTTACAAGATTTGGCAGGACGCTCCCTGGGATGTGCTGGATGAAGAAAAAATCATCTCGGTGGAGGTCAATTTCAACGATGTTGAAACGCTCTATGTCTCCATCCTGGGGATGTTGGGCATGGAGTATGGGCTGTTGATGTATCGCTCAGTTGATTCACTCCGGAAGTTTCGGGAGCGGGTGTTGATGGCGGATGACTCGCCTGAGGATCTGGAGGGTGCGTTTTTGGAGCAGGACTGCTTTTTCTTGACCTTTGAGCAAGAAGTCGAGTTGCCCGAAGATGCGTCCCCCGATCTCAGCACTTTTGAGGCAGAAACGGGAGTTGTGCCTACCTTTGGCAATCTGCACCCGTTGGAGGGGATGCGCCCAATTTTGTATGAAGAAGAGGCGATCGCGGTTCTGGTGGCATTAGAAGCGATGCACCGCTTCTTTGAGCAGCATTTAGCAGAATTGAACGTTGAACACTTTCCACCGATTACAGGTCGCTATCGCATTAATAACCCCACTGATCCCAAAAAGAAAATTCCTGTCAAGGTTGAAACGATGACCGTTTTGGCAGAAGAATTGTTTGAGATGTCGAGCAACATTGCTCTGGATGAGGCTGACTTTAATCTGGCTAATATGCCCATTCTGCGGGTTGACCTGATCCCCAGAGATGCCTTCTACAGCCTGGGAGCAATGGCATGGGAGATCACCGATATTCTGCGCTCGACGGCAAAACACTATCAGGCAGCGGAAACGGAAATTGCAACCAACGGGGATGGATTTCCGGTGATTTTGATTCAAACCTCACGACCCAAGGCGATCGCTCTTATTGAAGAATTGCAAGCCGCTGGAGGTGTCAAAGCCATCTGTTTTAACCCTGGAGAAGATCCCTACGCTGAGCAACGCTATGACTTAGGGATTTTGCAAACTCACAATGGCGACTTTCACCTGTTTGGTGAGTTCATCGAAGATGATCCCATCCACATTGAAGCTCGTAAAAAGTGGGATCAACGCTGTAAGCGTACCAACGGTTACTGTGGGTTAGTCATTGCTAAAGGCTTTAAAGGCTCCAATCGTGGCAACCCAAGTTTGAACGACATGATGGCACTGTTTGAAGTGCGATCGATCTCGGCTAAGGAATTGGGCTTGGGTCCACTGGAGTTGTCGCTTCAGTTTGAGTAGTGCTGAGGGAAGGTCGTTGGTCAATGGTCAATGGTTAGTGGTCAATGGTTAATGGTCAATAGTTAGTGGTCAATAGGTTAGTGGTCAATGGTTAATGGTCAATAGGTTAGTGGTCAATGGTTAATGGTCAATAGTTAGTGGTCAATGGTCAGTGGTCAGTGGTCAATGGTTAATGGTCAATAGTTAGTGGTCAATGGTTAATGGTCAATAGCTAGTGGTCAATGGTTAATGGTCAATAGTTAGTGGTCAATGGTTAATGGTCAATGGTTAATGGTCAATGGTTAGTGGTCAATGGTTAATGGTCAATAGTCAGTGGTCAATGGTCAGAGTCATTGGTGTCTTATGGCTGCTTGTTGCCTTAGATGTAGCTATCAACGACTAACGGCGTTGCTGATCCTGGGGATGAATGAGTCGCAAGCAGGATGCTCACACTGGTTTAAACGATTCACCTGAAAGGAGTGTGAGCGTCTCTCTCCCGTCTGTGTCAAGATAACCATCCCTCTATTCAGCAACGCCCGACTAACTACTAACTCAGCACTCTTAGCCATTAACCATTGACCATTAACCATTGACTATTAACCATTGACCATTGACTACTAACTCAGCACTCTCAGCTATTGACTATTGACGATTAACTACTAACCATCAACCCTTATCGTTCCTTTTTTTCTCTCTTTCTTCTTCCCAGCATAAGTTGGCTTCAACAGAGCCAAAACTCTCTGTTACGTTTTTTCTCAAGAACTGTAACAGATCCTCAAGAAGTTGGGATGTGTGCAAGGGGCGATGATAGGATTCCTAAAAAAGTTCAGAGAAACGTTCATGACAGAAACTCTTACTGGACAAACTCCCTTGTTTGGTGGCAGCACCGGCGGTTTACTAAGCAAAGCTGAAGTCGAAGAAAAATACGCGATTACCTGGACTAGCCCTAAGGAACAGGTGTTTGAGATGCCTACAGGCGGTGCAGCAGTTATGCGTCAAGGAGAGAACCTCCTCTACTTAGCACGCAAAGAACAATGCATTGCACTAGGTGCTCAATTCCGCACTAAGTTCAAGCCCAAAATCGAAAATTATAAAATCTACCGGGTTTTCCCGAACGGGGAAATTCAATATCTCCATCCTAAAGATGGAGTCTTCCCTGAGAAGGTCAATCAAGGTCGTCCGTATGTCAACAAAATTGAACGTAACATTGGCAGCAACCCTGACCCTGCTACTGTTAAATTCAGCGGCAAAAAGACGTTTGACCCCTAAGCCAGTTCAGTTCCATAGCTGAACTCTGCTTAACGCTCTTTACCTTCTATAACAACTGACTTCTGGAGATAGGAAACCCTATCTCCATTTTTGTTGGCGTAAGGAGATTTCCCGAACACAGAATACCTGTAAGGGCGTTTTGCGAAACGCCCCTGCCGGAAACCGATTGGTAAATTCTTGCTCAGAAATCTCCTAAGGATTGTGGATTTAATAAATCCGCAAACTGTACGGGCGGGTTTAGCAGACTAATCTCTGCCCTGCAATGGATTTGACGACAAAACCCGCCCCTACCCAATATCGAACTTATTTAATTCCCATTCCTAAGGGCATTTCACGAAACGTCCCTCACACCCGTTCTAGAAATTGCGGCTAGTGAACCCAAAATCCAACCTCTAAAATCCAAAATCGGTATAGTCCGGATGCCCTCGTGACCCTTAAAATGGAGGGCATGATTTTTCCAGATTTTGCTCGATTTTCAGAATTTGCTCAACACGGTAACTTCGTTCCGGTCTATCAGGAGTGGGTCGCCGATCTCGAAACCCCTGTGTCTGCCTGGTATAAGGTGTGCGCTGGGCAACCCTATAGTTTTTTGTTGGAGTCTGTTGAGGGCGGTGAAAACCTCGCTCGTTATAGCTTGCTGGGTTGTGACCCTGTGTGGATTCTAGAGGCAAAGGGGGATCAAACGACTCAAATCTATCGCGATGGATCTCGACAAGTGTTTGAGGGTGATCCGTTTGAAGCGTTAGAAGCTTGTTTGCAACCCTACGTCCCGGTGAAGTTGCCGCAACTGCCACCCGGAATTGGCGGTTTGTTCGGTTTTTGGGGCTATGAGTTGATCTCGTGGATTGAGCCGCGTGTGCCAATCTATCCTGCCAATGAAGATGATTTGCCGGATGGATTGTGGATGCAGATCGATCAATTGCTTGTGTTTGATCAGGTGCAGCGCAAAATCTGGGCGATCGCCTATGCAGACTTGCGTGACCCTCAAACCGACCTGGCAACGGCCTATCAACAGGCGTGCGATCGCGTCACCCAAATGGTCGAGAAACTGCAACTGCCGCTGGTTAGCAAAGACACGGTGTTGGAGTGGCGATCGCCTGCCTCGATTGCTCAAGATGCTCAACCATTCTCTGCACCGCTTTACAGCAGCAACACGACTAAAGAACAGTTTTGTACCAATGTCGAGCGGGCAAAGGCTCACATCCACGCTGGGGATATCTTTCAAGTGGTGATCTCACAGCGACTTTCTGCCGAGTATGAGGGTGATCCCTTTGCGTTGTATCGATCGCTGCGGTTGATCAACCCCTCGCCTTACATGGCGTATTTCCACTTTCAGGATTGGCAGATTATCGGCTCCAGTCCAGAGGTGATGGTCAAGGTCGAAAACTCGGCAGACAAAATCAGTCGCGTTGCCACCGTCCGCCCGATCGCCGGAACTCGCCCCCGTGGCAAGACCCCTCAGCAAGATGCAGACCTCGCAGAGGAGTTGCTGCAAGACCCCAAGGAATTGGCAGAACACGTCATGTTAGTGGATTTGGGGCGCAATGATCTGGGGCGCGTCTGCACCATCGGCACGGTCAAGGTGGACGAGTTGATGGTGATCGAACGCTATTCTCATGTGATGCACATTGTCAGCAACGTGATTGGCGAACTCGCCCCTGACAAAACCGCCTGGGATTTACTCAAAGCCTGTTTTCCCGCCGGAACCGTGAGCGGTGCTCCCAAGATTCGGGCAATGGAGATCATTCACGACCTGGAACCCTGTCGTCGCGGTCCCTATTCTGGTGCTTACGGCTACTACGACTTTGAGGGACAGTTGAACACAGCGATCGCCATTCGTACGATGGTCGTTCGCGATCAACTCAACGGCAAACACACCGTTCGCGTTCAGGCAGGAGCAGGTCTAGTAGCCGACTCTGAGCCAGAGCGAGAATACGAGGAAACCCTCAACAAAGCACGAGGTATGTTAGAGGCGATTCGGTGTTTGCGATCGGCGCAGTAGATGGTGGTGAGTGGTCAATGGTCAATGGTCAATGGTCAATGGTCAATGGTCAGTGGTTAATGGTTAATGGTCAATGGTCAATGGTCAATGGTTAATGGTCAGTGGTTAATGGTTAATGGTCAATGGTCAGTGGTTAATGGTGAGTGGTCAATGGTCAATGGTGAGTGGTTAATGGTGAATGGTCAGTGGTCAATGGTGAGTGGTCAATGGTCAATGGTGAGTGGTCAATGGTCAATGGTCAGTGGTTAATGGTCAAGAGTGACTGTAGGGGTGGGTTTTGCTGTTAAATCTCGCTGAATCCAAGTTTTATCTGCTGAACCCCCCGTATGATGTCGCGGTTATCGATTCAGATGGGATATTAGCGGTCAAAGGTAACAGACAGTGACAAGCAACGAATGACAGATGACAATTGACCATTGACTATCGACAATTAACGATCGCCTTTTCTTTTTTCCTTCTTCTCTCTTCTTTTTTCTTTTTTCCCTTCATGCTTCCCTGTAAACCCCCTACTCCTCTGCAATCGGGTGATTTGTTGTGTGTGATCGCGCCTAGTGGCACATTGCGTGAACAAACTGCCTTTGCGAAAGGAGTAGAAATTTGGCGATCGCACGGCTACCGGGTTGAACTGAGTCCCGGTTATGACGATCGCTGGGGTTATCTGGCAGGGAAGGATGACCATCGGCGACAGCAGTTGTACAAGGCTTTGACTAACCCCGACTGTCGGGGAGTCCTCTGTGCCAGAGGGGGCTATGGCGGAGCGCGATTGCTGGAGGAGTGGCAGTGGGTTGAGACGGAACCGAAGTGGTTGATTGGTTTCTCAGACATTACCAGTCTGTTGTGGGGTTTGAGTCGGCAGGGCATCTCCGGGCTTCATGCGCCATTGCTAACAACTTTAGCGGCGGAACCGGACTGGTCAGTGCAGCGGTTGTTTGACTGGGTGCAGGGGCGATCGCTCCCTGCCTTGCAAGGCGTCGGATGGGGTGGTGGCACTGCTCAGGGTTTGTTGCTTCCGGCTAACCTTACGGTGGCGACTCACCTGCTCCATACAGCGGTTCAGCCTGATTTGGAGGGAGTGATTTTGGCGTTAGAGGATGTCTCAGAAGCTCCCTATCGCATCGATCGCATGTTGACTCAGTGGCGCATGACGGGCATATTCCACAAGATACGAGGCATTGCTGTAGGGCGGTTTAGCCAGTGTGACCCACCGCCTAACATTCCTAGCTTTACGATTGAGGAAGTCTTGCGCGATCGCCTCGCCGATCTGGGCATCCCGATTGTCTCGGAGTTGCCCTTTGGTCACGATGGGGTAAATGCGGCGTTACCCGTCGGTGTGCCAGTAGAGTTGGATGGCGATCGCGGTACGTTAGGGGCAATTACCTTTGCCTTCTAAAAAAGAGACAGATTGAAATTGATGGAAGCCCCAAAAATAAAACTGTTGAAATTGATATCTGGATCAGACGAGTCACCAAAGCTAAACCCACCAAACACGCTGGCGCGGGTATTGGAAGACAAGTAGTAGTTGAGTTCCGTCGTTAGCTGATGGTAGACATCATTGCGGTCTTGACGTGTAAAGTCTGTTAGAGCAATTTGATAGTCTAATTCAACACTAAAATCGGGCGGTAGATCATAATTGAGTGACACTCCTAGCGTATTACCAACCCGACTGCGATCGCTTGGATCAGTGAAACGCAAACGTAACTGATAGAAGCTATCGAGAGTTAAATTAGAGTTCAGGCGATCGCGCCGCGATAGTACGAACCAAGCAGAATAATCGTTTAAAAAGCGATCGCCTGAATTGGCATCAATGAACTGTTGATTGCTTAGACTGATTTCACCGTAGGTGTTTGGTAATAACTGCTGTTGAACACCAATTTGCACACCAAAGTTATTGTAATCTAGCTCAGGTAAGCGGCTATAGCGCGTCAGGTTGCCATTGATGGCTGCAATCATTTGGGTTTGTGGACCCAAACTAGGAACAGCTAACAGTGTTGCGCCAGCACTCAACAGCTGATCATTAACCGGATCAAAATCATCCAATAAAATGTTGTCACTTCTTAAATAGTTAACGCCACCCAGCAGAAAAACAGTTTCATTGGGTTCGTTGGTTTGTTCTATTGTGAGTTCCCGTTCGCGTAATCTCAAAATGCCCAGTTCTGGGTCGCCTGTTTCAGTTAAATCATCTGTACTTGCATCCGGCTCGCTAGTCGGGTTAGAAGGGGTTTCATCTTCGAGGGGCAGCGTTGCAGGATAACCGGACGGCAAGGCAGGAGTTTCAGGATAAGGAGCCGCAGGAAGCTCTTTTGGAGTTGCTGTTGTCTGGAGCGATGAAGCAGATAAACCCTGCTGCTCCAGAGGCATAGAAGGGATTTTGATAGGGGCGATCGCCATAGCCACAGGAGCGGTTGAGGGGCGATCGGGGCTTGGTTGAGATGCCGTTGCATCGGGAGACTCAACCTTAAGGGGAATAGCCGGGTTGGCGACAGCATTTTCAGAAACGCTGAGTAGCAAACCAATCCAGAGAATCGAATAACCAACCAAACCTTTCGTACAATTCACGTTTCATTGAGGGTAGAAGGGAAAGTTGCTGCTTGTGACTGCCGCTATCTACTTGAAAAATCGCCCATTGCCATTACCGGATCAATCATCATCATCCCGATCTACAACAGGTCGTCTGTTGCCATTGCCATTGCCGTTGCCGTTGCCATTGCCGTTACCGTTGCCAGGTCGATCATCATCATCGTCATCCCGATCTGCAACAGGTCGTCCGTTGCCATTACCAGGTCGGTCATCATCGTCATCATCCCGATCTGCAACAGGTCGTCCATTACCGTTACCGTTACCGTTGCCGTTGCCGTTGCCGTTACCGTTGCCAGGTCGATCATCCCGATCTACAACAGGTCGTCCGTTGCCGTTGCCGTTGCCGTTGCCGTTGCCGTTACCGTTACCGTTGCCATTGCCATTGCCATTGCCATTGCCATTGCCGTTGCCGTTACCGTTGCCGTTGCCAGGTCGATCATCCCGATCTACAACAGGTCGTCCGTTGCCGTTGCCGTTGCCGTTACCGTTGCCGTTACCGTTGCCATTACTATTGTCAGGTCGTCCGTTGCCATTGCCGTTGCCGTTGCCGTTGCCACTACTAGGTTGATTAACGCGCCCGTTAACATTGCCATTGCCACGATTAATGGTTTGATCGAGACGATTTTGCGACCCCGACTGTATGCCCAGGGTGTCCTGACGATTTTCGACAGCTGCATTTCGACCATTATCGTCACGGCGTGAAGCAGAATCAGTTAGGGCTGGGTTGGGGGCTGGACTGTCATCTGGGAAGGCGGTAAATGTTGCATCTGGAAAGTCATCAGATGCAGCTTCAGGGAGCCGGACGAATGCCGGATTTTCAATGCCATCGCTAATGACTAAAGATTCCTGTTGCTGAAGTGCTGTCTGCATTTCAGCTTGTACTTGAGCGATCGCCTCATCCGGTTGTCCAGTCGCCGCTTCAGAGGGTTGTTCAGACGGGGATGGGACTGGTTGAGCGGTATTCGTAGGAGCCAGTCCTCGAACAAGCTGGCTAGTCTCGTAGAAAGTGTTTAAGTCAAAATCGTAGATGCGTTCAATGCGATCGCCAACCGCCACAGCCATTTGCCCCCCTCTAAGCGACTGTTGCTGTGTACCGTCACGGTTAAAAATTTCAATGCCGCTGTCGGTCAACGCCCCTACGATCGTGGTGTCAGTTTCAGGAATGTAGCGAACAAACAACGCTGAACCTTGAATGCCAGCCGTTGCATTGGGTGTGCGAATGTGAGTCCTACCCTGCCCAGGAGGAATAAGCAGCAACACTGTGCCATTCGAGAGCCGAAAATTTCGACTACCTGCGGTAAACCAGAAAACGACCTGTTCACCCAAACGACCTAAAGACCCATCGTTAAAGCGCAATTCTGCAAACGAGTTGCGGGCAGTAGCTATCCCGTTTCCCGGTGTTAACACATCCGAACGGCGGGCTAAACGAGGGGTCTGATTTTCCCGTAACACTTGCACTCGATTCTGCAACGCCTCAACTACAGCACGATTTAGTGCAGTTTGAGCGTAGGCATCTTGAACAAGTAGCACTGTACTTAACAGAGCCGTAGTGATAAGGGCAGTTGTCTGGCGCAACATAAAGGCTGTAATTAAAAAAGGCTGTCATTAAAATCAGTAAGAATCTAGCTTAACCGCTCTTCCGACACCCGCTTGAGCAATCCGGATTATAATCCAACACAAAAAATCTCAAAATTCTCTGTCGATTTTTTGTAGATGCTAGAGTCCTGACTCAACCTGACTTAATTAGCTGCCGATCTATCCAGCAACACCCATCAAAATTTGCAGTTGTGATAAACACAGCAGGAGTAACCTGCAATTTACCCTTACAAACCGATCATGATCTCTGGTGAAGCCAGCAGCATGACCAACATCCCATCATATTGGCTCAACTGAAAAGTCAAACGCAACCGTATGTCGGATTATCCCTCTGAACCTTCACTACCCGGATCAACCCAGTCTTTGGGTAACGTGACAGTGACATCGGGTAACGCAGCATCATCCAGATCAACCCAGTCTTCGGGTAACGCGACCGTGTCATTGGATAACGTGACATCGGTCAGGGGTGTTTCGTCTGCCAACAGGTCATCCTCTAGCTCAGCCATTTTTTGAGGAATCGCTAAAGCACTAAACAGTGAAGCAAGGTCAGCTTTTACAGCCTGCACCGATGGATATCGTTGGGTAAAGTCGTGGTGTATCATCTGCGTTAGCACAGCTTCTACCTCAGGAGAAATAACCAGATCTGGAGTTTTCCAGGAAATCGTTCCAGTCTTTGCGTCCTGGTTGAGGGTATGGGGATGACGACCTGTAAGCCCTTCGATGCAAATCATCCCCAAGGCATAAATGTCGCTGTTGAATTGAGGATATCCGGCAGATTGTTCTCCTGGCATATAACCCGGTGTGCCGACTGAAACCGTAAACTGACTGTGTTTTTCGTTGGTTGCTGCCAACTGAGTTGTAATTTTTTTGGCAATGCCAAAGTCAATTAAAACGAGTCTGCCATCCGCTTGTCGTCGAATGATATTGGAGGGTTTGAGGTCACGGTGAATCACACCCTGACGATGGACAAATTCCAATACCCCCAGCAAATCGTAGAGAATTTGCAAAATCTGCGTTTCAGAGGGCAATTGTCGTCGTCCAATTTCAATGGTCAGGGGGTGTCCTGCGATAAATTCCTGCACCAGATAAAATTCATGATTTTCTTCAAAGGTAGCTAGCAGTTGGGGAATCTGGTCGTGTTGCCCCAGACGTTCCAGGGTTTCTGCTTCGGTAATAAACAGGCGTCGAGCTAGCCTCAAGGTTTTTGGGTTATCACTCACGACTCGCAACTGTTTAACAACGCAAAGCGGGTTGCCAGGACGCTGTAAATCTTTTGCAATGTAGGTTTCGCTAAATCCGCCTGACCCCAACACCTTGGCAATTTCATAGCGTCCGCTTAAGACTTTTCCCGCCAGAATTGATTCTCGCTGATGTAGAAGATCTTGCAAATCCTCTTGCTGGCTAATGATCTCCTGCACGACGGGTGAAGTCATATAGAGCTTGAGCGTTGCTCGAAGCCGCTGTTTTCTAATTTGCTCTCGAATGGTACCCACGACAAGCTGCGACAACCCACTGAGGACGATCGCCCCTACTGGAACTGCTGTTGGCACAATCAATCGCGCCTGCACAAATAGACCGTAGCTCAGTCCCAACCAGGCTGCCGCGATCGCCGCTGCCCACCCCAGGCGACGGAAGGGAGCTTGGGGGCGGGTTAAAAGCCATGTTGCCAGCACTAGACCTACCAGCACCAGCCCGCTGCGTAACTGAATTTGTGGAACGGCTTCTCGAACAGATTTATCCTCTAGCAAACTGGCGATCGCATTTGCGTGAACTTCAACCCCAGTCATCGCCTGGGGGTAGAGCGCACTTTTGGAAAACGGAGCAGCTTGAAAATCTTGATGGAGGGTAGCTGTTGAACCAATGAGAACAATTTTGTCTCTGAAATACTCGCCCGATTGCAAATAGTCTTCCCAGGTTGTCGCATCCAAAACGTACCAAAATGGCACATGCTCAAAGCTTTGAGCTGACCCATAGAAAAAAATAGAGCTGTCCTTGGGAGCCGCAACAGGCACCTGAGCAGACTGCAAAGTAGCCGATGCAAACGATGGCAACTGCTCTAAAACAGCAGCCTGTACAGGTGGCGCATTTTCTAAAAGCTGGGTCAAAAAGCGATCGCCATACCGATGAATCCGCCCATCTGGTTCTATTAAAAAGTTGATAAAGCCCGCGCATTTTGAAGCATCACAAAACTCTGGCAGTGGGACTGTTAGTTGGGTTGTGATGCCTTGCGGCGTTTCTGTTTCAGCATATTGAGCGGCCAATACAACTCGCCCGGCATGACGCTGTAAGCTCTGAGCCAATCGCTGATCGTCGGCTTCGCCATAGATGCTGGGCGTCGAAAAAATCACATCAACGCCTACCGCCCTGGCTCCAGCGGCCATCAGTTTGTCAATCACCGTAGCATAGGCGGTTCGTTGCCACGGCCAGCTTTGAATTGGCTCTAGTGTTGCATAACGTTGAGGATCAGAGCGAAAAAACTCCCCTTGAGCCAGCGACTCCTCATCAATCGCTAAAATCACCACCTCTGACGGTGGAGTGACGGGTCCCCGCAATTCAAAAAAAATGGTCTGCACCTGCCGCTCCAGGAGTTGCACCAACCCGATATTGAGTCCTGTGGTTGTCGCGGCGGCTAACACCCAAATCCAGCCAACCAGTCGCCCCCAATCGGCTTCTTTAAGCCATCGTTTTGTGACCGTTCCCTCTGTGTCATTGGACTGGGAGCGATCGCCAGATTGAGCATTACGGACAGAACCAGGAGCAGGTTCTTGTTTCATGGCTGGAATCGTTTATTCGTCAACTACAACCGATGCTCCCCATTCTGACAAATCAGTCTTGAAATTCCGTACCTTCAGGATCGTGGATTTAATATATCCGCAAACGGTACGGGCAGGGTTAGTAGACGCATCTTTACCTTGCAATGGATTTGACGGCAAAACCTGCTCCTACCCAACCTCTAACTTAACGCGATGTGTAACTAATTTGCCCTCATTCCAACCCTTCTTCTGTAGGAGAAGGGCTTCCAAGAGTTTCAGTTCCCACTCCTGTGGGCTACGGTGTACATACATCTTTGCT
This sequence comes from Oscillatoria sp. FACHB-1407, assembly GCF_014697545.1. Taxonomy (GTDB): domain Bacteria; phylum Cyanobacteriota; class Cyanobacteriia; order Elainellales; family Elainellaceae; genus FACHB-1407. The sequence goes on from NZ_JACJSA010000017.1 coordinate 87,598, forward strand.
TTGTCAACGAAACACTTGGTTACTACAATGAGTTCGAGAATCAGGCATTGGGGGATTCTCCCCCAAACCCCCGATTGGGGGACGCCACTGCCTCCCCCAAACCCCCTAGCAGAAGGTGTTTCGGTTAACCCAAAGGCGCGCTTCGCATCGGTTCCAAGTACGGGTGCTTCTGATTGGGTCAAGACCTTTGATGGTGGAAGTTTCAGAAAAGCCGCATATGGGGATAACTTATCCAATTTTCAGACCTTAGGACACGCGATCGCGCTTTATGTAGACTCGTCTTTCACCCCCTACTCCCTACTCCCTACTCCCCATTCCCCACTCTCTAACTTGCCTGTTCCTCTAATCGTTTGAGTGAAATAGTCGCAGACGTGGCAACGTTAGAATTGCTGTCTTTTTCCAGGTACTTCAACGCTGAGATGCTTTTGGGCGAAGGCATATGCCCCAGTGCCTCTGCCAGTCGTTGCCGCACCAACCAATCTTCGGATTGGGCAAACCGCAGAATGTGATCGACGGCATCAACGGCTTTGAGTTCTCCCAGAGCGGCGATCGCGGCTTGATGCAACACCACTTCATCACTGTCCAATGCTTTAATCAAAGCGTCACGTGCCCGTAAATCCTTCAAATTTCCCAATGCCACCGCTGCACTAAAACGCACGAGCCAATCGGTGTCCTCATAAAACGCTCGAATCAGCGGTTCCAGTGCTCTGGGATCTTCCAGGTAGCCCAACGCCCCTGCCGCATCGGCGCGAATGCCATAGTCGGGGTCAGTCTCCAGCAACTTGACCAGAATGGGATAACATTCGTCAGTTTGCTTGACGCCCAGCGCAAACACTGCCATTGAGCGAATTTGCAGATTGTCATCGTCTAACACTTTTTTGATTAAAGGCACTGCCTCATCTGCTGTGACGTCACGCAAAGCAGCCAGTGCCAACATGCGGTCTTTGGAATCCTGGCTTTCGAGTTGAGTAGCGAGCTGTGCTAAATCGGGTTGAATCATGAATTTTGTTTACATAACTTTATATTTACCTATCTTGATTATAGACGGTTGGGCGATCGCGACCCTGTATTTTGAAGCTTAGAATAAGTGAGTCGTTGAGCTTAACGTGAACAGATTTGTTTTGTAACCCCCGTTCGGAAGAATTGGGGGATAGGTTTGGTGAGATATGGATCAATCAAGTTGGCAAAGATTTGTAGCATCTGTTGGCATTCTGGTCATGGCGAACTCCCTGAATTTGCCACTTCTTGCTGCACAGACTGGCAACTCTGACATACAACTGGCACAAAGTACTGCCAATCAGTGTGATATCAGTCGCGATGCCTTAGCTGAAGCCTCTGCCAGAACGTTAATTGAGCAGGTGCGTCAAACCCTCAGCGACCCCTCACGGGTATCTCACAGCGATCGCCAGGTCGAAGAAGCGGCATTGATGATGATGCAGGCGTTTCGCGTCGTCCAAACCCCTCGCAATGCCACCGTTCGAGCCAACTTGACAGAAGAATTGATCGTCAGTGCTCCGGGACAGAGCAGTTTGTTGGCGCAGGTTGCCCACCAGGCACAGGCTATGGAACGGTTAGACATCGTGCGAGAGGCACTACCCCCGGCACTGCGATCGGTGCAAAGCTTGCCAACGGGATACAGTGCTGCCAAAGTCAGGTCATTTTTGGCGATCGCTACGTTGTATCAAGACATTGAACGGACTGATCTGGCGATCGCTGCCTTGCGCCAAGCCCTGCAAGCCTCAACCTCGATTCGCGGAGAGGAATTCAAAGCGGTTGCCCTGACTAGCATTGCTCAGGGTTACATTGCGATAGATCAGATTGACACGGCACTGCCGTTGCTAAACCAGTCTCGTCAGCTTGCCAACGCTATCAACCACCGTGACCCCAATCGCAAAGCCAAAGTACTCGCCGCGATCGCCACTGCCTATGCGTCTGCCGGAGAGGTCGAACAGGCACTACAAACGGCTCAGAGCATTCAAAATGCGACCTATTATCGGGATGCTGCCCTGCGATCGGTGAGCGATCGCCTGGTCGCAACCAGCCAATTCGACCGTGCCTTACAAATCGCCGAAATACTTGAAACGGCTGAGTTACAAGCTCTGACATTGGTAAATATTGCCGGTGGGTTGGCGCAAGCCGGACAGGTGGCGCAAGCCGAACAGGTGTTTGCAGATGCGATCGCCCAAAGCCGCACTGTTGGGGATAATGACTCTTACGTTATGGCGCAGGTTGTGCAGCAATACGCTCAGGTGGGGCAACGTGATGCCGCTCGTGATGTCGCTCAAACCATCCCCGATGCCGCAATTCGTGCCCAAACCTTAGTGGCGATCGCAAACCATTACAGCACGGCTAATCAAGCGGAACAGGTAACGGCTACGTTAGCGGAAGCCATTCAAGCGATTCAAACGATCAGCGATACGTCGCAACAGAGTAGTGTGTTTCAGGCGGTGATTGAGGACAATCTGCGACAGGGCAATTATGCAATGACGTTGCAAGTGGCGCAGGCTATTTCTGCTGATCGGATGGCGGTTCCCTCAGATCGGGCTGAGTTGATGGGACGGATTGCCCGTGAAGCGGCTGCGGCTCAAGGGTTTGATATAGCGTTGCAAGCAGCTGAAGCCATTGATCCACAATTCCCCGATTTGAGGAACCAGGCGTATCAGGCGATCGCCCTGAATCATGCGAAAACCGGACAATTTGAGCCAGCGTTGCAGGTCGTGGAATCGATCACCAACGATGGCGCGTATCCCTATCGCATCCGCACCCTGGCAGCGATTGCTGGAGAATATACCCAAACTCGCCAAACTGCTGCGGCTGAACGGTTGCTCGCCCAAGCAATCGAACAGGTACGCCAGTTGGATAACCCCGGCAGCAAAGCCGATGGATTAGCCGCGATCGCAATTCAACATGCCAACGCTGGATGGATTGACCGAGTTGCTGCCCTGCAAGCAGAGGCGTTGAGTTCAGCAGCACTCCTCTCAGACTCCTCCACAAACAGCCATGTGTTGCGCGAGATCGTAAATCAATACCTCAACGCCAGACAATACACCGCTGCGGTAGATGCCGCCGAAGCCATGTTAGAGACGGGCGATCGCATCAATAGCTTGAGCGAGGTTGTGAACCGAGCGATTCAAACGGGATCTTATGAAGCGGCCTTGCAGGCAACGACAACCCTCGATCTGCCCGAAATGAGAACCCGCTTTTTAATTACCCTTGCCGATCGCTATTTGCAAACGGCTCAACCAACGCAAGCGACAAGCCTTTTGGCGCAAGCTTTTGATATCGCTAAGAGCATTCCAGGTTCGGAGTCCAAAACGATTGTTGTGCGAATGGATCAGGATGCACAGGGCAACCCCATTCCCGGACTGACGGTGGACGATGATAACGATCGCGGCAGTTTGTTAGAGGCGATCGCGCTTACCTATGCTCAGGCAAGGCAATACAATCAAGCCGTACAAGTGGCGCGATCGATCCAGAATGCAACCACTCGAAATCAGTTGTTGCGGCGATTAGAGTGTTATCGATGACTATCACAACAATCGCTGAACCGAAACTGAAATATCTACAAAAGCTAATGGTGTAATTCCTCCATCCTTGAGTGTCAGTTCTTCGGTGTATTGATTGGCTTGAGGGTGTCTAAATACAATTATCTGTTTAGCAACAAGGTGTTCTAAAACCCAATATTCTTGAATTCCTGCTGTTGCATAAATTGCTGCTTTCAACTCCAGGTCTTTCTTGAGACTGGTTTTAGCAACTTCTACAATCCAGAAGATGTCTTGAGGAAAAGGATGGCGATCGCGATAGGTTGATTCTGGTAGTCGAACAATCGCAATATCTGGTTCGGGTTCCGAATTAGATAAAGTGATGGGACCGTTAAAGCGAACATCAGCTTTACCCGCTAACAACTCTTCTAAATATTTAGCCCCTCGTTTTGCGGTGGTGTAGTCCAATGGGGTTTCTGGACTCATCTCAACAATTTCACCCGCTAACAATTCCACACGACGACCCTGCAAAATACCCGCCTCAACCATGCGGTGATAGTCATCTACAGACCATTTAGCCAGTGTCTTCATGATGGCAGTACTAACGTTGAACTTGGTTCAATTTTATAGCAGAGATAAGGGTGAGGGGCTAATAAGCGAGATATTGCCCCACTCCCCATTCCCTACTCCCCACTCCCTCACACTACGCAGATTCCAACGTCTGAAGCATGTGCAGGTGAGCATATAGCCCTTGCTGGTCTAACAATTGCTCGTGCGTACCGACTTCAACGATGCGCCCCTGATCTAGTACAACGATCTTGTCGGCTTCGCGAATGGTACTGAGGCGATGGGCGATGATGATCGTCGTGCGGGTTCCGAGGATCGATCGCATAGCCCGTTGAATCCCCCGTTCTGACTCAGAATCGAGGCTAGAGGTGGCTTCGTCAAACACCAACACATCTGGATCAACCAGCAGTGCGCGGGCGATGCCTAAGCGTTGTCGTTGACCTCCTGACAAGCGCACCCCCCGTTCGCCAACGGACGTAAAGTAGCCCTCTGGAAGTTGCTGAATGAAGCGATCGGCTTGAGCAATGCGGCAGGCTTCGCGAACTTGCTCAAAGGTAGCACCGGAATTGCCATACATGAGATTGTCGAGAATCGTTCCGTTAAACACGTCCACGTCTTGATGCACGATCGCCAACCGACGACGATATTCCCCAACGTCGAGCGATCGCACCTCATCCCCATCCATCAAAATCTTGCCGTAAGTCGGCTCAAAATAGCGGAATAGCAGTTTCATCAGAGTTGATTTGCCTGACCCAGATGGACCTACAATGGCGACGGTTTGGCACGGTTCGATCAGCAGTTCGATATCCCGCAACACCAGGTTGCGATCGTCGTAGCTAAAGCTGACGTTGCAGAAGTGCAGTTTGCCGCTGAAGCGATAGGGTTGAGATGAGGGCAAAGCGATTACCCCATTCGAGGCATTGTTTCGTCTTGTGGTTAGCGGCGAATCGACCCCGGCAGGTTGCTGCATCAACTCGTGGAAGTGGAGCATTGGTGGATAGCGGCGTGCCAGCGTTTCGGTTAGTCCGTGAATAGGAGACAGTTCGGCGTATGCCATGTTGGCGATCGTGAAGGTTGTAATGAAATGTCCCAGGGAAATGTCACCTCGCACAGCTGATAGCAGCGTGAATGACAACACCGAGAACACACAGAGTTGAACGAGCGTATTTTGCCGACAGTTGAGTTTGACAAAACCTGTGTGAACGCGATATTGCAGCACCTTAAATTCACGGTTTACTCGTCGCTGTTGCCGTTTTAATTCGGTCATTTCAGTGGCAAAGGCTTTCACCGTTTTAATGTTGGTGACAATCTCGGCAGTGCGGCTTTCAGTATTCTCGCGATACCGCTCAATCCATTTTTCTTGTTGCACAAGCGATCGCAACCCTCTCAGATTGATGCTGAGGATGAAGATAAATGAGGCAAGTAGAACGATCGCAATTCTCCATTCAATGAAACAAACGATGATGAAGATTCCGGCGAGACGAATGAGTTTGGGAATCAGTTGTCCAGCAATCTCACCGAATGCCCAGGTGTGATTCACAATGCCGTTTGTAATTCGTCCTGAAATGCGTCCTGAATTGTGGTCGTCATAGAACTTTAAGGGTAAGCTCAATAGCTTTTCTAGAGACTTTTGGAAGTAATCTCGGCGTGCTCGCAATGCTGTACTCCAGCTTAACCAGGAGCTAATCCAGGGTTGAATTGGAGCCTTAATAACCGTGACGAAAAAGATCAGTCCCAGCAAAACATAGAGAGTGAGAGAGCGATCTGCTGGATGATGTGTCCATTGTGCTAGCTGAGTGACTACAGAGTGCAGCCATGCGTCGATTGGTTGTCCAGATAGCACATTGAGAATTTGTCCCATTGTGTAAGGAGCAACTAAATCAAGAAGTTGAAATGTACTGATTCCTAAAGTACTGGCAAGAGCAGGAATCCAGTAGGGACGATAGTAGCCAATGATGTCACGAAAAGTAGCCATTACGATATCCGATGTACTCCAAAACACCTTCGTCAGTCTTGATCACGTAAAGGTGCAAGTCATCCGTAAATTCGCTGGCTGTCATCTATCCTGGGATAGACTAAGGTTCTAAAAGCATAAAAACATTCTCCGATTGAGACGATCAATTTCGGCTCAAACTTGCTTACTGATTGAGATTAAGAGGCGATCGCCTCTTGCATTAAGCCTTCAAAATGGCTCCCCGTAAGATCACGTACCCTCTGCAAATATCTGCAAAGTAATAACGTAGCTGAATTTGGGGAATTTTGAGATTGAGTCAGCTTTAGCCGGGGTACAGCAATCACAAGAAATTTACTCTACAGATTGGGATCACCACAGTGACAAAACAGAGGATATTTGAATGGTTTCCAGGGTCAATGCGGATGCTCGTAGGGGCGGGTTTAGCTATTTACTGACGGCAAACCCAAAAACTGATCTGCAAAATCCACCCCTGCTTACACCTACCTTTATCACAATTTAATTTGGTATCACTCAATTTATTCCCTTCACATCAAAATTGCGTCCAGTAGTGGCTCGGCATCAAAGCGAATGGGATCGGTGCAGGGTAGCCCTGTTTCCAGTTGGACGCGCTCGATCGCCGCTTGTGCTTCCGTGTCGCTGAGGGAAAAGGTATTGAGAGCGATCGCCGCAACTTTGGCGGGAGCAAAGGAACCTCCTGCTTCTGCAACGGTTTCGTAGACTTGAATGACTTTAGACAGAGGCGGAATCGGCACATCGGGGCAGTTGTAAATGCTGGTTTGTCCGGCACGATGTACGAGGATGAGATGGGTCGGTTGAGTGCCCCGCAGCAAGGGCAGTGTGGCAGTTGAGGCAGGGTTCATCAACGCCCCCTGACCTTCCACAAACAAAATGTCGTGGTTATCCCCGTGGCGCATCACGACCTGTTCCACTGCACCTGCGGCAAAGTCTACCCGCACCGCATCGAGGGGAATGCCATCATGCCCCAGCATGAGTCCCGTTTGCCCCGTAGCGATGAACTGCGATCGCAATCCCCGTTCTCTGGCAGCCCGATTCAATTCCAAACTGGTAGACATCTTGCCAACGCTCATATCCGTGCCCACCGTCAGCACCCGCAAACAGGAGAGCGATCGCGCCTTCGCACTGCCCACTGTTAACCCGTTTGGTTCCTGCCGCACATCCCAGATCCACTGTCCCGGTTTCAGCAACGGAGCCAGATCAGGAGCGATCGCCATTGGCGTATGTAGCCCATTCACCACCGACAATCCAGCCGCAACGCCCTGTTTTACCTCCTGACGCCATGCCTCTGGCAACGCTCCGCCAGAGGGGGCAATGCCGATGCTCAACACTGTGGGTTGATAGGGCAACGCATCTACCACCGATGCCACGATGGGCACATCGCGATCGATGCCCGTGAGTTCCTTAAGCGATCGCCCTATTGATTCGCGATCGACCACCGCCACAATCGGAATGTCGCTGTAGCGCAGCAAGGAAATTCCCGTTTTACCTTTAGAGCTTTGTAGCCCCTCATGCAGTAGAATCGCAACCCGATCGTTGGCAGTCAACATATAAGAAAAAAGAAGAGAGAAAAGGGGAAAAAGGATGAACGATGAAAAGAAGGATGAATGATAAAGGCTAAAGGATAAAAAGGATGAATGATAAAGGTAAGGGAAACAAGAAGAGAGAAGAGGAAGAAAAGGCTAAGGGATAAAAAGGATGAATGATAAAGGCTAAAGGATAAAAAGGATGAATGATAAAGGCTAAGGGATAAAAAGGATGAATGATAAAGGCTAAAGGATAAAAAGGATGGAATAAGAAGAAAAACGGATAATGGTGTGCTGATGCAACTGATAAATTTTGGAAGGGCATTTTGCGCAACGCCTGTACAGCGATAGTCAGGTTTCGAGAATCATATCTGCCAGCAACACTAAAACTATAGAAATGGTATGAAACATCAGAATTAATTCATTCTTTTCCTTTTTTGTTCTTCATTCTTTATTCTTCATTCTTATTCTTCATTCTTATCCTTCATCCTTTATCCTTCATCCTTCATCCTTCATCCTTCCCTCTCACCACTCCTAGCCCGGGTAAATCGGTTGGCACGAAGCAACCCTTTTCTAACGTGGCACCTGTGAACGGATCGTCGATCAAATTTAGGTGACTATCTAAATCCAGGTGGTCGGCAAAGGGGGCAAGATGAGCCGCTGCTGTGTTGGAAAGGGCACTGTCGGAGTAGCAGCCAAACATAATGTATAAGCCGTGAGCACGAGCCGTTGCAATCATCCGTCTTGCCTCGGTCAATCCGCCCGACTTCATTAATTTGATGTTGATACCATGCACCCGATCTGCCAGTTTTGGGATGTCGTCGCTGGTGAAGCAGCTTTCATCCACAAAGATTGGCAGGGGTGATTCGCGGTAGAGGGTCGGCAGGTCGTGTTCCTGTCCCTCCGGTAAGGGTTGCTCGATGTAGGTTACGCCCTGCTCCGCGAGCCAGTGCGACATCGAGAGGGCATCCTCCAGGCTCCAACCGCCATTTGCATCGATGCTTACTTTTGCGTCTGGAGGGACTTCTGTGAGGACAGCTTTGAGCATGGCTTGATCCGCCTCAATACCAGCAGGACTGCCCAACTTCACTTTGATTGCCCGGAAGGGTGCAACCTCCAGCCAGCGACGAGTCCGCTCCTGTGCTGCTTCTGGGGAGTTGATGCCGATAGTGGCAGAGGTAGGCACAATGCGATCGCGCTCCAGTCCCCACAACTTCCACAGGGGTAAATCGACTCGCTTGCCCAACCAATCGTGAAGTGCCAGGTCGATGGCAGTGCGAGCCGCTGAGGGAATTTGCAATTTCAGCAAGTGTTGCTCGATCGCCTGCTGATCAAAGGGAGTGAAGGCTTCGAGTTGAGGCGCGACAGTCTGGAGAACCTGGGCGATCGCCTCTGTGGTTTGTGCTTCTCCCCTGACTGAAAAGGGAGACGCTTCGCCCCAACCCTCAATGTCATCGTGGGCGATCGTCAGCCAGACGTTGGTGGTCTGGGCAGTGGTGCCCCGGCTAATGGTTAGGGGAAATCGCTTGTTAACGGTAAACGTCTCAACTCGAAGTTTCAATGCTAAACCTTTAGATCTGCGAGGATATCGGTGGCGTGCGTTTCGGTTTTAACGGAGTTATACACCTTAATGATGCTGCCGTCTCCACCGATCACATAGGTGACCCGCTTGGAGTAACCACCGCCATCCACATCATAGGCTTTGGTCAATTCACCGTTGACATCCGCCAGCAACGGAAAGGGCAGGCTAAATTTTTCGGTGAAGCGTTGGTGCGAGGCTTCATCATCCATGCTGACTCCAAACACAGTGATGTCTTTGCCTTGATAGTCGGCATAGTAGTCGCGGAAGCTGCACGCTTCTTTGGTGCAACCGGGGGTGTCATCTTTGGGATAGAAATAGAGCACGACCGTTTTGCCAGCGTAATCAGACAACTTAACGGTGTTGCCATTGGTGTCTTTGACTGTGAAATCTGGAGCTTTTGTACCAACTGAGAGAGGCATAGATTCCTATTTCATCCATCTCAAATACAGTTACAGATTGTAATACTAATTCTGGGTGCAACGTTAGCGTTACTGGAGGGGTGTTTTCTGACGACGTCGCCAGATTTTGATCACTCCATCCCAACTGCTGCTGGCGAGGGTCTGTCCGTCAGGGCTAAAGGCGATCGACCAGATCCAGCCGTTGTGGCCTGTTAAGGTGGCGATCGCTTTTCCACTATTAGCTTTCCACAGGCGAATCGTCTGGTCGTTGCTTCCAGTGGCTAACACCTTACCGTCGGGGCTAAAGGCAATGCAATTCACAGCGTTCGTATGATCGGTAATCGTGTGCAAATGTTTGCCCGTTCTCAATGCCCACAGTTGCACGGTGTGGTCGGCACTACTGCTCACCACCATGTTGTTATCAGGACTCACCGCCACGGCTAACACCTCGGCACTATGCCCAGTCAGGGTGTAGCGGCAGGTTCCCGTTTGCCACTGCCACAGTTTCACCGTGCCATCCCGACTGGCGGTGGCTACGGTTTGACCGTCAGGACTGATGGCGATCGCCACTACCCAATGGCTGTGCCCGGCTAAGGTCTGGATGGGCAACCCCAACTCCCAATCCCATACGACAGCAGTTTTGTCTTGACTGGCGGTGATCAGGGTTTTACCATCCGCAGTAAAGGCAACTCCTCTGACCCAGTCAGTGTGTCCCGTGAGCCGAGTTTGCAGTTGACCTGTTTTGAAGTCCCACAGATACACTGTTTTGTCATTCGCTGCTGTGGCTAACGTCGCACCATCAGGGCTAAGGGCGATCGCCCGCACCCAACTGCTGTGTTCGTGAAGGGTCTGCCGCAGTTCAGCTGTTTCGACTGACCAAAGTTTGATGGTTTTATCTCCGCTACCACTCACCAAAATTGTGCCATCGGGGCTAAAGGCGATCGTCCGAATCCAGGACTCGTGAGCCGTGAAGCTGTGAACGCACTCCCAGCCTGATGAGGGGTGGACTGATGGAGCAGCGGTTGGAGCAGGTTTGGGCGTGCGTGGCGAGGTGGGCAAGGTGCCAACGCTGTTGATATCCCACAGGGGCGATCGAGAGAGGTCATCCCAGAGCGGGACTCGCTCTAGATCCTGCAAGATTGCCTCCACTGAGGAATACCGTTGTCGCAGATCAACCTGCAACATCTGCTCTAGCATTGCCTCAAAGAGCTTGGTGAGGGGTTGTTTGAGATGAAGTTTCCAGGTGTTGGGTCGTTGCGGATTTAGCACTTCGCTGGGTGGCAACTCGGTCAAGAGATGCACACAGGTGGCTCCCAGACTATATAGATCACTGGCAAAGGTGGCATTGCCTTCTGCCTGCTCTGGGGCGATGTAACCGGGACTGCCAATTTTAGTGCCCAGTTCTGAAGGCGTTTCGCTCACCAGTTTTGAGGCTCCAAAATCGACCAACACAAAGCGGCGATCGCTCGATCGGCGAATGATATTTTCGGGCTTGATATCGCGATGAATCACCTGATGGCGGTGAATGTACTGTAAGACAGGTAGCAGATCGGCAAGCAACTGCCGCACCTGAGCTTCGTCAAACCCCCCCGTTTCCCGTAACTCTTGCTCTAAGTTCCAACCGTTGATGAACTCCTGAACTAAATACTTTTGCTGGTCTTGCTCAAAGTAGGCTAACAGGGTGGGAATTTGGGAGTTCTGTCCTAACTCCTCTAGACGCACTGCCTCTAACCGAAATAACTCCGCTGCTTTCTCTGGTGGTTCAATTGGCTCTTGGCGAAAAAACTGTTTGATCACACAGGCAGGCTTGGAGGGCTTTAACTCATCCACTGCCAAAAACGTCCGCCCAAACCCACCCTGCCCGATCGCCTCAAGTGCCCGATAGCGATCGTTCAGCAACAGTTTTGCACCACAGTTTGAGCAAAATTTTGCCTCTAGAGGATTTGGCGTTTTTTGCTGGTTAGGGGCGGGACACTCCAGGTTGAGACAGTAGCTCATAGGGAGGAACGCTTTGACAGATCAGCCTGTGGTCAGTTGTCTTAACGATACACCTCCTTGATTCGTTATACCAATTTCAACGATTTCGATAACACCAGCCCATCCCCGTTATCCTGCATCCTTTATCGTTCATCCTTTATCGTTCATCCCTTATCCCTCCCTTTTCTTGCTTCCCTCTTCTCTTTTCTTGCTTCCCTCTTCCTTCTCCTCCTCTCTCGGTTCAAACTCTTGTAAAGTGGGAGAAAGCCCTTTGTGACTATGTTGTCTTTGCCCCTTGCTTTTCCCTGGCTAGAGTCAGTGCCGCCCCTGTGGCTGCAATTGATCGTCGTCGCCATATGGTTGGTCATTGTGGTGCTGTCGGCGGAAGTGCTGCATCGGTTGGGGATAGGGGATGGGGAACTGGTGCGAAAAGTCGTTCACATTGGTGTGGGCAATATTATTTTGCTGGCGTGGTGGTTGCAGATTCCAGCATGGCTGGGAGTGGCGGCATCGGTGATGTTTAGTGCGATCGCCCTGTTGTCTTACCGAGTTCCCATTCTGCCCAGTGTCAATAGTGTCGGTCGCAAGAGTCTGGGCACGTTTTTCTATGCGGTCAGTTTTGGTATTCTTATCGCCTATTTCTGGAATACTCAGCCCCACTATGCGGTTTTGGGCATTTTGGTGATGACCTGGGGGGATGGTCTGGCGGCACTGGTGGGTCGGCGTTGGGGGCAACACTTCTATAAATTGTGGGACATGCAAAAAAGCTGGGAAGGCTCTCTGACCATGGGGGTTGCCAGTTTTATCGTGAGTGGGTTGCTGTTGTCGAGCGTTCAGGGGGGCGGTTGGCAAACCTGGATGGTTGCTGGGGTGATTGCGATCGCCGCAACGGGGTTAGAAGCCTTTTCAAAATATGGTGTGGATAATTTGACGGTGCCTGTTGGCAGTGCGGCACTGGCGTTCTGGTTGAGCACATTGGCTTAGCCCTATTTTTCAAAATCGGCTGCTAAGCTGAGAAGCAATCATCCAGTGGAACGGTTGTGGTTATGTCCGCAGGCTCGTTTGACAAGAATAGTATTTCCTGGCAGTTCCAGCAGATGGGGCGATGGGTACAGGAATGGTTTGAGTTGCAGTTTTCTAATACCCCCGATCTACCGACAGGGGCGGCTCCCAATTGGCCTTTAGAAACCATTTTTTGGATAGTGACGATCGCGATCGTTGCCTGGTTGTCGTGGTATCTGGTGTTGTTTATGCAGGCGTTGCTCCAAAATCTAAATGCCTCACAACCATGGGTAGAGAGCCAGCGCACCAAGCCTAAGGATAATTTACCAGTGTCGGGTTGGTTGCGGCAGGCACAGGCGTTTCAGCGACAGGGTAACTACGCTCAAGCCTGTCGTGCGTTGTATATGGCGATGTTGCAGCGGTTAGATGACACAAAACAGGTGCCACAACAGGCAAGCCGCACCGATGGCGAATACCTGCAAGCAGTGCAAACCCTGAGCCAACCTACCCCTTATCAGGTGTTGATCTCAACTCACGAGCAGGTTTGTTTTGACGACAACACAGCGATCTCATCTGCCACATTTGAACGGTGTCAACAGGCGTATCGGGAGATTGAAACCCAATGAACACAACGCCTTCGATCGCCTGGTTAAAAAATCGCTGGGTCATTTTAGGGGCGATCGCCCTGCTCTCTCTCCTATTGCTCACAGTGTTGGCTGCCCCCAGCACGCCCCAGGCGAGCGGTTCTAGCTTTAGCCGTTCCCCCGATGGTTACGGTGCGTGGTATGCCTACTTGCAACAACAGGGCATTGCAGTTGAGCGGTGGGAACGCCCCTATAAAGACTTGGATGCGGAACTGCAAAAGCGCGGACTTCCCGAAGGCTCGGTCACGCTGGTGCAAGTCACGACTGACCCCCTCGCCCCCATTTTTGATGCAGAGAAGTGGCTGCAACAGGGCAATCGCTTGATTATTCTGGGCTTTCGCGAACCTGTCACTCCAGCAAATTTTAGGAGCACCCAACCCAGTCCCGGTGGTGCCGTCACTGTTGATACTCGGCGGCGGCGCAAATTGCGACAGGGGGAACAACAACAATTGGGCGACTCCTTTGGGGCGGTGGTGTGGCAAACCTCGCTCCATCAAGGTGAGGTCATCTCAACGACGACCCCATTTTTGGCGGCAAACGCCTATCAAGACGAACCCGGTAATTTCAAATTTTTGGCAGACCTTGCCACCGCTGAGGGAAACACAACCGTCTGGATTGACGAATACCTGCATGGATACAAGGAAGCCGATGTGATTGTGGAAGAGATTGGGCAAACCTGGGGGGCATACCTGGCAAACACACCGCTGCTGCCAGTCCTGTTTCAGGCGATCGCTCTGGTGGTGGTGCTGATTTGGGCGGGCAATCAACGCTTTGGTCTGCCCCTGCGGCTAACGACTCCCAAAATCAACAATAGCCGAGCCTATATCGAAGCTCTGGCAGGCGTGCTGCAAAAAGCGGAAAGCAGCGAATTCATTGTGGAGGTCATTGGTAAAGAAGAACAACTGCGCGTGCAACATGCCCTTGGTTTGGGGAACACGCTGCTGGATCCAGATCAGTTGGTGAATGCCTGGACGGCTCAAACGGGTCGCCCTGCCAACGAACTCAACCAGGCATTACAACCCTATTGGCAAAAACGTCGGTTGAGTGAAACCGACCTCAAAATCTGGATCGGTAAACTGCAAACGCTGCGGCACCAGTTGCCAACGTGAGCAATCCCATAGGCAAATCAAAGGTCACAATCACCTTAAAGTAAGGATACAGATTTAACCATTTCCGCTAAAAAACAGTGAAATAGATCAGGTGTAAGCATTGCTCAAAATCCTCTACCGATGTCTGCCCTATCGATATCTGTTGGTCTGCTTTATGTCTGCTGGGTGAGCTTGCAGTCACTGCGCTTGCTAAAGTGTTAAACCATTTCCCACTCCCTATTCCCATTCCCCCACTCCCTTATGACCGACAACACGATTTTTTCTCGCCTCAGTCAAGCCCTCAATCAGGTTGTAGTTGGGCAATCAGATTTGGTTAAGCAACTGCTGGTTGCCCTGCTGACGGGGGGACACGTCATTTTAGAAGGAGTGCCAGGAACCGGAAAGACCCTCCTGGTCAAGGTGATGGCTCGTCTGGTACAGGCTGACTTTCGACGAATTCAGCTAACCCCAGATATTCTGCCTGCCGATATCCTGGGAACCAATATCTTTGACCTCAATACCCGCAGCTTTACGTTAAAAAAAGGTCCAGTTTTTACCGAGATCCTCCTGGCGGATGAGATCAACCGCACCCCTCCCAAGACTCAAGCGGCATTGCTAGAAGCCATGGAGGAACAACAAGTTACGCTGGATGGCGAGAGCTTGCCCCTGCCTCAACTCTTTTGGGTCATCGCCACGCAAAACTCTCTGGAATTTGAGGGCACCTATCCCCTCCCCGAAGCACAACTCGATCGCTTCCTGTTTAAGCTGTTTGTGGATTATCCCGACACGACCGCCGAAAAGCAAATGCTGCTCAATAGTCAGGCAGGGTTTCAGGCAAAACGGCTTGATCTGGCTCAACTCAAACCGTTGGCAACCGTCGAAGAAATTTTGCAAGCTCGACGCGCCATTCAAGCAGTGCGGGTGCAAGACAACGTGTTGGATTATGTGCTGGCGTTGGTGCAGCGTACCCGTCAACATCAAGACCTGGCGTTGGGGGCTTCACCGCGATCGGCAGTGGCATGGTTGCAGACCAGCAAAGCGCATGCATGGCTCTCTAACCGCGATTATGTCACCCCAGACGATGTGAAAGCGGTTGCTCCTCCTCTGTTGCGACACCGTTTGATCCTGCGCCCTGAGGCTCAACTGGATGGGTTGAGGGTTGATGCTGTTGTGGGGTCGCTGTTAAATCAGGTACCAGTGCCGCGATAGGAGTTGTTCCAGTATGCTTCCATCCCGACGTGCCTACGGTCTGTTGTTGCTGGGAATGGCGATCGCCCCCCTGTTTTCGCTGTTTTGGCAAGCAGAGACACAAATCATTGCCTCAATGCTGGCGATCGTGGCGTTTGATGCGGTGGTGTTGGTGTTGGTGGCGGTTGACAGTAGCCGTGTCAGAGGGCAACGAGTCCAGATTCATCGCCACCCCTTACACCGCCTGTCGATTGGGCGAGATAATCCGGTGATGCTGTCAGTGCAAACGGGTCAGCACGCGGCTCAGGTGCAGATTCGAGACTATCACCCCCTGGCGATCGCCGCCTCGACGTCGCAATTGCAAGCCAGGATAGAACCCAACAGCACAGCCGACTTGAGCTATACGGTGCATCCCACCAAGCGCGGTGAATATCAGTGGGGTGATATCCAAATTCGGCAGTTGGGGCCCTGGCGTCTGGCGTGGCATGACTGGACAGTGCCTCAAGCTCAAACGGTAGCCGTTTACCCCGATCTGATTGGGCTGCGGGCATTATCGATTCGGCTGACATTGCAAACGGCAGGCGCGATGCGGCAGGCGCGTCGCTTGGGTATTGGGACTGAGTTTGCCGAGTTGCGCGAATATGCGACAGGGGATGATCCCCGTTTGATTGACTGGAAGGCGACCGCCCGTCGGAGTCGTCCTCTGATTCGGGTGCTAGAACCCGAACAGGAACAAACCCTCCTGATTTTGCTCGATCGCGGACGGTTGATGACGGCTCAAGTGCAGGGCTTATCTCGGTTTGATTGGGGGCTGAATGCAACGTTGTCGTTGGCAATGGCAGGGCTGAATCGGGGCGATCGCGTTGGAGTGGCAGTGTTCGATCGTCAGATTCATACCTGGCTTCCACCAGAACGGGGACAGCTACAACTCTCGAAGCTGATCGAACGACTGACCCCGATTCAGCCAGAGTTGGTGGAACCGGATTATTTTGGAGCGGTGACCTCGCTGGTAAATCAACAAACTCGTCGGGCACTGGTGGTGATGATTACCGATATTGTCGATGTCACTGCCTCAGCAGAGTTGTTAGCGGCTCTGGGACGGCTTGCCCCTCGGTACTTACCATTTTGTGTCACCCTGCGCGACCCGGAGGTTGATCGACAGGCACATGCCCTCACAGAAGATATCCCCTCAACCTATGCTCGTGCGGTTGCCCTCGATTTGATTGCCCAACGCCAAACCGCTTTTGCACTGTTAAAACAACGGGGGGCACTGGTGCTGGATGCGCCTGCTAATCAGATTTCAGAGCAACTGGTCGATCGGTATTTGCAGATCAAGGCAAAAAGCCAGTTGTAGGGCGTGGGGAATGGGGAGTGGGGAGTGGGAGTACACAGGTAACCCTCTTCTGCCACAATCAAACATTATAGCGATCGCCAAAACCATTAGGACATTGAATTTGAGTCCTGCTGAGAGAGACGCGATTAATCGCGTCTGTCCTGTTGAGTGCCTTGTCTTAACTGAGGTGACTACAGCTATAAATCGGGATAACGTGAATTCGGGATAGGGATTTTGGCGGTTTCAACCCCTCGGTTGCTAAAGATGGGGAGATGAGTCATTGGGGTAAGCTCCGCCTTCCCACTCTTTCTGTCTTGTGGATCAGTAGGATGAATGACGCCTTCTTCCCGTTTGTCATAAGTCATACCAAAACTTTAATTTTCCCTCGCCCAACTTTGCGGTTTTGATACAAGAAGTTTGCGATATTCCTACGTAGTAGCAGGGCTGTAGGAATGAGTACTTTTACGGTTAACAGCATCCTCGATAACGAAGATCCCAATGATGGGCTAGTGACATTGCGGGAGGCGATCGCTGCTGCTAACCAAACGGCAGGAGATGACACGATTGCTTTTAATCTGGCGGCGGGTACTCAGACGATTCAGCTGATCCGTACCCTCCCTGCTATCGATAGCAATATTACGATCACGGGCACTGGGGCAACCCAATTAACCATCAGCGGTGAGAACCGATATCGGGTGTTTTGGGTCAATAGTGGCACGGTTTACATTCGCAATTTAGCGATCGCTAATGGTCTGGCACGGGGCGGTAACGGCGGTACTGGCAGTCTTGGTGGTGGCGGCGGTGCGGGTGTTGGTGGGGGGCTTTTCATCAACAACGGGATAGTCACGCTAGAAGGAGTGACCTTTTCAGGTAACCGGGCGATCGGTGGCAATGGTGGCAATGCCATTCGCATCTATGGGGCGGGCGGCGGTGGCGGTGGTATGGATACGAATGGTGAAAATGGCAACTCAGACGGTGGCAATGGTGGGGGGCGATCGCCAGAGTTGGGTGGAAATGGGGGAAATACTCTTCCCGGTGGCGGTGGCAAAGGTGGCAGTAGCATTAATGGTCAAAACGCTGCGTTTAATACCATGGCGTTTGACGCTGCCGATACGAATGCTGCCAATGGCAGCTTTGGGGGTGGGGGTGGCGGTGGCGGTGATCTTGGCACTGGCAACGCGGCGGTTAACAATGCTCCCTCAATCTATGGGTTAGGGGGAAATGGGGGTGACTTTGGCGGCGGCGGTGGTGGCGGTGGCAATGGTGGTTTTGGTGCAGGTGGCGCAGGCGGCAACGGGCAACCCGGTTTTGGGGGTGGTCGTGGTGTTGCGGTGACTGGCAACGGAACGACGTTGCTTCGATATGGAGCCGGTAGCCCCCTAGGTGGCATTCATGGCGGTGGCGGTGGTGGCGCAGGTTTGGGCGGTGCGATTTTTCTCAATGCTGGGCAGCTAACCCTCAATCAGGTGTCCTTCACTCAAAACTCTGCTACCGGAGGGTTGGGGGGATTGGGGATCTACTTTCCCGAAGCCTCGACAGGGTTGCCCGGACAGGGCAAAGGTGGCGCAATTTTTGTGCGTGATGGTGCGATCGCCAGTGTCATCGATAACGCGATGACCTTTCAGGGCAATGTTGCCGCTGACGATTTGGGATTACCAATTGACAACGACAATGTGTTTGGGGCGATCGCCCAGATTGTCTCCCGTACTCCCGCGCCAGGACAAACGCCTCTGTCAACCCCAATCGCAACGGCCAGCAATGATGACCTCAAGGGCACCACCGGAAATGACATCATCAACGGCTTGAGTGGCAACGATCGCCTTACGGGTCTGGCAGGCAATGACCAACTGGTCGGCGATCTTGGCTCTGATCTCTTAGAGGGCAACGAAAACAACGATCAGTTGTTGGGCGGTGTTGGTAATGATCAATTGCGAGGTGGCAGTGGCAGCGATCGCCTGGATGGTGGCAAAGGGCGAGATACCCTTTTTGGGGGGAGCGATCGCGACCTGTTTGTGCTGCGTCGTCGAGATGGGCGCGACACCATTCAAGATTTTCGCGATCGGCAAGATCGACTGGCGTTGTCGGGTGGGTTACGCTTTCAGAATCTCACCGTTCGTCAGGTGGGGCGCAATACTCTGATCAGTGCTGGTAGTGAGGCACTGGCATTCTTGAAAGGCGTGCGAGCGGCTCAAATTACAGCGGCAGATTTCGTTCTAGGGTGAATCGTAGGGATGCTGCGATGAGTGCTGTTGATACGCCAGATACACTCCCTCCAAAAAATGATCGGGGGTCGTGTTTTCCGGCAGTTTTTCAAGCGTGAGCAAAGCCTTCACCTGACGCGCTAATTTTAAGCTCAAGGTCGATCGCCCCTGATCATACATCTGCGATCGCCGCTGCAAATATTCCCGCACGATGGCGAAATCATCGGGCAACAGGAGCGACATATCAGCGTATTGCAAGAGATAGTCTGCAACCTCTTGAGCTTGGTTAGAGGTGACCAGTTGAGCGGCTCCAATGGTGCGTTCCTCCTGAACGACGAGCGTGCCTGCCACCCAATCTCCCAGGCGTTTCTCTTGACTCCCAAAGATAATCATCCACATGCCAATGGACATCACATCATCAACGGGACGCAACAGCGATCGCAAAATCGCTTGAGGTAGGCGAGCAGGACGACCATCATCCCGGATTACCCGAATTTTGGCAAATCGCTTGCCTGGAGTCTGTCCCCGCCACACCGTCTCAAAGGCGGCAAAATAGCCAATCCAGACAAAGAAAACCAGTAGAGCCGCGATCGCCAATAGCCAATTTGCTAACCCACTGTAATCAATCTGGAGATTGTCCAAATACCGAAATAGTTGCGCTGAAAACCCCCACCACAGCAACAGCGACACACCGAGAAAAATCAACATCACCAGGTAGTCGATTGCCAGTGCCAGTGCTCGGTTGCCGATGCCTGCCAGGGTAAACTCCAATTCAACACTCTCTGGAGTTTGCAAGGTGATTCGGTTAAAGAAGCGCATAGGCGATGGGAGTGGGTGTGCAAGCGAAAAGTTTACGCCTCAGATTTGCTGTCAACGTGATAGCGATCGCCACCTGAGTGAGGATAGAGGGAGATGGGGTGATACCTTCAGTCGAGGGTTTCACCCCCATACCCCCTTGTATTAACTGTCTCGGCAGTTGCTATAAATATTAAGGAGCGTGAATGTAATAAATCCGCAAACTGTACGGGCGGGTTTAGCAGATTG
Source organism: Oscillatoria sp. FACHB-1407 (assembly GCF_014697545.1). Classification (GTDB taxonomy): domain Bacteria; phylum Cyanobacteriota; class Cyanobacteriia; order Elainellales; family Elainellaceae; genus FACHB-1407. Next base: position 107,620 of record NZ_JACJSA010000017.1, read on the forward strand.
ATCTGCTCACTGCAATGGATTTGACAGCAAAACCCGCCCCTACCAAATCTCGAACTCATTTAATTCCCATTTCTAAGCTGACACTAACTTACCAATTCGGCAAATTCAAGAGCTAGGCACCAGATCGTGGGCGATCGCCGCGATCCTCTTAGTAGCCATGATGCAGCTTGCGTCCCAGTTGTCTGTGGATAAGGAGTTTGACGGTTGTACCCATCGCTATCTGGGCAACTGATTCTCGTCGATTGAGCGAGTCGTCAAGAGTCAACCGTTCGCCGAGGGGTCAGCGTTCGTGTCTACGTAGACGGTGGGCGATCGCTCTATCTCTGACGGGGGTATGGTGGCTGAGTTTGAAGCTGAGGTTGAGACAGTGCCGTTGTCACTCATCAACTGTTTCACCTGGGCGATCAAGCCTGCCAGTTTGCCATCCTCCAGCAGCGTGTTAATCAGTGCCAGTCCACTCGTAGAAAACAACAGCTTATTCACATCCTGAGCACCACTGCTGCCATTGCCGTTGCCATTAGCTCCGGGGAAGGAGTAGATTCGGGCATCGCCTAACACGCCCGGTTGCGGAGCCAGTGCGCTGAGCACTTCAGGCAAACGTTCTGCCAGTTCAGGCCAGATGGTGGTGAAGGTGTCAGCCGTGAGGCGAGCATTGCTAATCAGGTTACGAGCCGCAATTTGTGCCTGAATACCTTCGGCTTCTGCCAGGGATTTGTCACGGTTTGCCTCTGCCAACGTGCGAATCGCTTCTGCTTCTAATTCGGCGGCTTGTTTGGCAATCTCTGCCTGCCGTCGTCGCCGGAAGACATCAATTTCCACCACGTTTTGATCGGCGATGCGTCTCTCTTCGGCTTCTCGTTGAGCAGCAATGACAGCTAATTGCCGCTGTCGCTCTGCCACTTCGATCTCGGTTGCGGTGCTGACCGACGCTTCGGCGCGTGCCCGTTGTGCCTCAGCTTGAAAGCTCTCTTTGCGTTTTGCTGCGATCGCGATCGCCACATCTTCTTGGGCAATTCGGGCTAACCGCTCGGACTCCGCAACCTGAACCTGAGCCTCCAGACTTTGCGACTCAACCGTTTTCTTGCGGGTAATCTCCGCCAATTCTGCTTCTTGTTGTTGTAGAGCTTGTGCAACCTTGAGTTTTTTGTTACGTTCTTCTAACTCAATATCTGCATCAATTTGACTCTGTTTAATACCCAATTGTCGCCGAATTTCTTCTTCTTCAACTGATTTTTGTTGCAGAATTTTGGTGCGCTGAGTAGTTGCAGCTTCTCGGTCTTGTGCCTCTTGGATCTCCCGCTCCCGCTGAGCTTTGAGTGCTTCTACTTGCAATTGTTGCTCTAAGCGAGCACTCTCTTTTTCCTGCAAAATCTGGAGCGATCGCTTCTCTGCATCCAGTTCTTTTTGCTCGATCGCCACTTGAGTGGCGAGTTCAACTTCACGCTTTTGTTGAATCGACTTTTGAATTGTCTCCGTCCGCAAGCGCACACCCTGAGCATCAAAGAAGTTATTGGTGTCGTAGGTGTCGCTCTCTTGAATCTCAGAAATGGCGATGTTATTTAGCGTTAAACCGACCTTGCCCAAATCTTGCTGCACCAGATTCAATACCTCTTGGGCAAAGCCCAATTTGTCAGAATCAATCTCTGCCAGACTCTTGGTTTTAGCTGCCGCCCGAATCGCATCATCGGCTCGTTTTTCCAGTGCGTTTTTGATGTCATCTGGGGTGATGCGGTTGCCCTGCGATAACCGTGCTGCCGCTGTCAGCACATCTTCTTCAGAAGCACTGATGCACACATAAAATGTCACTCGCATATCGGCCCGCAGATAATCTTGCGTCCGCACGGCAAGTTTTCCAGTCCGTTCCACATCAATGGAAATCTCCCGGAGTGGAACGCGGGTCAACTCGTGAAATCCCGGCAGGACAATACATCCACCATTCAAGATCACAGTTTTTTGCTTAATAAAAACGCCCCCCGTCCGCACAAATGCCTCGTTGTTTGGCGTAATTACATACACGCGGGTGTATGCCCACACACCCAGCAGCAATAACACAATTAAACCCGCCACAATTCCCGCAAAAAAGGTAACACTGCCCAAGACCCCGGCAGAGGCAACTGGCAGTTGCCCTAGCGTGGGATGAGCGATCGATTGTACGTGCATCGCGTGGGGTACGGTCGCGTGCAGCGTCGGTGCGGAGTGGGCGATGGGTAACAGTTTTGCGTTGTGCGAGGGGGTCAACCGGGGAGGGGGTGTCTCGATAGGAGAAATGCTGGGGAGAGACTGAATGAACGAGAGCCAAAACAACATAGGACGTTCCACCTAACGCGACGGCTTGGAATGAGAAGTGCTAAACCACTGATCCTGATCAGGGCTGTCTTTAACAATCACGAGATACGATGATCCTGTTCGCTCAATCACTAAAACTTTTGCTCCTCGTTGGGGAATCACCGTTGCCCACTCTGGCAATATGGCGTTTACTGTGACTCGGTTGCGAGCAGGGTCTAATACATCTACCTGACCGATGCGGTTTTGTCCTGCAATCGGGACTTGGGCTGTGCTGACTGTACCGATACAGCCAATCAGGCGATCGCTCCCCACGTCCTCACCAAAGGAGGCAAATACTTTGCCGATTGGCTTGGCGATTTGCCCACCCAAAAGCAACGCCCCCACCAGGGAAATCAGCACCAGCACAACGCCAACAAAGCCACTTAGGAGGTTGCCTAAAATCCCCCCGATAAAGACATTCAGCATCCAGCCCAACAAGCCCCAGATGCTGAGATCGGTCGCTAACAGCAGGATGAGAGGTGCCCGACCAATCCCTAGCCAGGCAACCATCTGAGCCATCGTCAAGCTGGCTCCCTCTGCATCGGTATCGAGATCGAGGAGATTGCCCTCTGCATCCAGTGCAAGGTCGGCGTCTACATCTGCATCGATATCGGCATCCAGGTCAGTGTCGTCGCCCCCGCCTGCCAGGATGACAAATAGAAAAAGAGAGACGCCCAAGCCTAGAAAAATCCAGTAGGGCAAGTTGGACAGGTGAAAGAGCGGCATGGTAGTGAGAGATGAAGCGAAGCCAGCAGCTATAACCCATTGTTCGTAGACCTATGTCATCGAACAATGACTTCACCACCATAGCCGCTCTCTCCTGGGAATGATGTCAAAACGCGAAGTTTTTTAATTTTTGGTTGCTTATGCTAATCCTCAAAAATGGCGGTTAAAACCGTAGTGATACGACCAAAGCTCACCGACGCGGACTTCTTAAATTGAGGTTTCTGTAACCTGCATAAACAGGTGTTGCTCAGATAGCCGCAACTCCAGTCGCCAAGACGACCAGAAGATGAGCTTTTCAGACTTCAGCCTGCCGTTTTAACCGCCCCCATTCCTGATTTCTAATCCCACCTTAAACGAACGTGAAGTAGGGTTGAGCAAGGCTCAAATTTGTTACGCCTTCAACTACTGCAATGAGTTCATCGGGTCGGCGTCCAGGTTCGTCTCGATAGATACCCACACTCCGCCTGGTAGAGCCTCCACCTCGCCTAATGACATAATTTGCAGCAGTGCCCTCCAGTTGGATGAAATCAACCCGTCGTCTAAAGTCACGAATCACTGCATAATCCTGTAACCCTGCAACAAAGCGTCGTCCATCGTTGTAAAACGCCTGCGTCGTGTTGCCCAAGACAAACAGATCGCGCCCACTACCGCCGGTCATCACATCGATCTCATTTCTGCCGGGTCGGGCAGCGGTTTCGTTGACTCCAACCAGGGTGTCGTTACCGCCTAAACCTGTCAGTTCATCATTGCCTGCACCCCCATACAGACCGTCAATGCCATTGCCACCGTCCAATTCGTCGTTGCCATCGCCAGCACTGAGGAAGTCGTTTTCAGAACCCCCTAACAGGCGATCGCTCCCTGCTCCCCCAAACAGTTGGTCAGCACCATTTCCGGCATCTAACAGGTCGTCGCCTGCTTCACCATCAAGGGTATCTGCACCAAAGCCACCATAGAGGCTGTCGTTGTCAGCATCGCCATTGAGGTAATCAACCCCATCCTCACCATAGAGGCGATCGACTCCTTCACCACCCGCCAGGTTGTCGTTGCCGAAGCCTCCTTCCAGGAAATCGTCACCATCATCTCCGGATAGGCGATCGGCTCCATCGTCCCCATTCAGGTAGTCTTCACCCCGACCCCCAAACAGATCGTCATTGCCGTCACCCCCATACAGGTCATCGTCACCGCTACCGCCATTGAGTTCGTCATCGTCATCACCACCCGACAACCGATCCTCGCCTGAGTCTCCTCTCAGTTCATCTTCGCCATCATTACCAAAGAGGCGATCGGCTCCCTCACCCCCTGCAATGTCGTCATCGCCTCTGTTGCCGGACAGGGTATCGTTGCCAGCGTAGCCCAAAATCAGGTCATCGCTCGAAGAGCCGTTTAAAGTGTCGTCCCTAAATGTACCTGGAATAAATGCCATATCATCAACCGCCGTTTCAGTGTTCCCGATACTGTCTAAATTAGTCATTTGTGCGGCGATCGCACTTCATCTCAGGGAGTTAGCCAGGTGGATGAATCAGCCGTATCGCTAGACCTACGGTAATTTCACCTGATTGGACTCCTCCACTGGCATGAAGGCAACAATTGCCCACAAATGTCAGTCTAGATAGATATATTAGATACCACGTTGCCTAGACCCCCTAATCCAAGAAGGGCCGTGGAGCAGTGCCCCCGGTCAGGGTTTCTCCCCTGTACTCCTGCTAACCAATCTGGTTATTCCATATCAGACGGAGAAAGGTCTGATTTTGAGCCTGTTTTGAGGTGAGATGCAATGAAACGTCAAGTTTTAATCGCTACAACGGTTTTACTGACTCTGGCTGGAGGATTTGCGCCAGAGTCGATCGCCGCATCGATACCAGTCACAGGGGACAGCAGTCAAACAGCGAAGGCGGAGGATGCCACACCTTCCGGAGTAAAGCAAAACGCCAATCGCGATCGCCAACGGCAGCAGGAAGCAGCCCGCCGCGAACGCGAACGCCAGCGTCAAGCCGAGATGCAAGAGCAGTGGCAGGACGATCAAGAGGATGATGACGATCGTCGAGATGATGACTGGTGGCGCGATCGCAATGATGATCGGTGGGATGACAGCGAAGACTATTGGGAAGACGGAGAAACCCAGCAAGAGCGCGATCGCGAAGAATGGGAAGAGCAACGGGGCGATCGGGATTGGCAACAACGCCAAAACTCCCGCTATTGGGAGGAACAACGCCGGGATTGGGAGAACCAGCGTCGCGACTGGGAATATCGCAATGACTGGTGGCGCAGCAATGGGGAAACCAACTGGCAAAGTACAGTTCCTGTTCCGACTTACGCCTATGAGGGCACACGATTAGAACTCACCTCTTTATCACAGGAGTGGGTTACCGTTTCGATTGAGAGTGTCCATGGTGAACACGAACTTTCCTTCACAGGAAGCAATTCTCAACAGACTGTCTACCTGGCTCCAGGGGCTTATCGCCTGCGATTTCGCCCGACCTTAAGCAGTCGTCCCTGGCGATCGGGCTATCTGGAAGTAGGGCAGACCAACTTTATTCGAGTCGTTTTTGACCAGAGCCGAGGCTTGGTCCAGGTCTACGACGCTCCTTCTGCCTGGGTTTCTGAATAAGCAGAGTCATCCTGGCAGGAACGCCTGCTTCTGTACTCCTACGGTCATCAGTTCCACAACGATCGCTAAAAAAGAGGGTAGTTCATCACTACCCTCTCTCTGTTTTTCTGACCAGAGCTATATCAGGGGCGATCGCACCAACCCTTAACCCAACAGGGCTTTGGCACGGGCTACGACGTTATCAACGGTGTAGCCAAATTTTTCCATCACAACCCCACCAGGAGCAGAAGCCCCAAAGCGATCGACGCTGACAGAGTCACCATCACTGGTAGTGTAACGGCACCAGCCAAAGCTCGATCCTGCTTCTACTGCCAGACGCTTGGTAACAGCTTTGGGCAACACCGACTCTCGGTAAGCGGCATCTTGCTCTTCAAACAATTCCCAGGAGGGCAGAGACACAACGCGAACTTTTGTGCCTTCGCTGGCTAGCTTTTCAGCCGCTTTAATCGTCAAGCCCAACTCCGACCCAGTACCGATCAGGATCAGATCAGGAGTCCCCTCAGAATCAACAACAACGTATCCACCCTTTGTCGCACCCTCGATAGAAGTAACAGACAGGCTTTCAACGTTTTGACGCGATAACGCAAGCAGGGTTGGACGATTTTGCTTAGCGTAGGTGATGGCAATCTTGTAAGCCGCAGAGGTTTCGTTGCCATCTGCCGGACGAATCACCGTCAGACTGGGAATTGCCCGCAGAGATGCCAATGTCTCGACAGGTTGGTGAGTCGGACCGTCTTCCCCTTGACCAATCGAATCATGGGTCATGACCCAAATAGATCCTGCCTCGGACAGGGCTGAGAGACGAATTGCCGCCCGCATGTAGTCAGTAAAGATCAGGAAGGTTGCACCATAGGGGATTAGCCCGGAACCGTGCAGGGCAATCCCGTTGTTGATCGCACCCATGCCATGTTCCCGCACACCATAGTGAACGTTACGGTTGGCGTATTGACCCTTCTGGAAGTCACCAAAGCCTTTCAGTTCAGTCAAGTTGGAGTGAGTCAGGTCAGCCGAACCCCCAATCAATTCAGGCAGCACAGGAGCTAGCTTGTTGAGAACGATCTCAGAATACTTGCGGGTTGCTAGCGATTTGTCTTCAGCCGTGTAGGTGGGTAATACGGAGTCCCAACCATCGGGCAACTTGCCACTGAGGAGACGCTCAAACTCAGCTGCCTCTTGAGGATACTTTGCTTTGAAATCTGCAAGCGTCTTGTTCCACTCGGATTCATACTGAGCACCCCGCTCAACGGCTTTGCGGGTATGCTTGAGCACATCATCAGGAATCACAAAGGGTTCATACTCCCAGCCCAAGTTGGTGCGGGTGGCTTTCACTTCATCGCCACCTAACGCTGCACCGTGGACTCCAGCGGTGTTGGCTTTGTTAGGAGAACCGTAACCAATGGTGGTTGTCACTTTAATCATGGAAGGCTTGTCTGTGACCGCCTTTGCTTCTTCGATCGCCTTAGCAATACCTTCTAAATCGTTGTTTCCATCTGCAACGTGCAAAACGTGCCAACCGTAGGACTCAAATCGCTTGCTAACATCTTCAGTGAAGGCGATATCGGTCGAGCCGTCGATGGAAATATGGTTGTCATCATAGAGGGCAATCAGTTTACCAAGCCCATAGTGACCTGCGAGCGAGCACGCCTCACCCGATACCCCTTCCATGTTGCAGCCATCACCCAAAATCACGTAGGTGTAGTGGTCAACTAGCGTGACATCAGGCTTGTTATATTTGGCTGCCAGGTGAGCTTCAGCCATCGCTAATCCAACCGCATTTGCAATGCCCTGACCCAGAGGCCCAGTTGTTACTTCAACCCCTGCTGTCTCAAAGTTTTCGGGGTGACCGGGAGTTTTAGAACCCCACTGACGAAACTGCTTAATGTCCTCAATTGTGACGCTGTCATAGCCTGCAAGATAAAGCAGGGCATACTGTAACATACAGCCGTGACCAGCGGACAATACAAAGCGATCGCGGTTAAACCATTTTGGATTTTTGGGATTAAACCGCATAAACTTGTCCCACAGGACATACGCCATCGGAGCAGCCCCCATTGGCAGTCCAGGGTGACCAGACTTAGCTTTTTCTACAGCATCGACCGCCAGAAAACGGATCGAGTTAATACAAAGTTGATCGAGCGATTGGGTTGCGACAGCCATGATCTCTTCTACTCAACGACGGTGTGACAGTACATTCATCATCCCACTGGCGGGATTTAGGGGCAATAATCCGTTCAGCGTTAACAAACAGCAATCAAAAATAGAGCGATAGCCAGACTATTTAGGAGAAGGAAGCGTGGGGTTTAAGCCCTGGATCAGGGTTCATCCCTGCACCCTGTCCTTAACGCAAGGACTACGGCTATAACAAATCGAATTTCTCGGTAATTTGGTAAGTAACTATACCTACTATTAATAGCTTATAGTCTATGTCTATCCTTGCCAACGATCGATTTTTAATCTCTTGATAAAGTCCTGGCGGTTGATGGATAAGCACTGAGCGGACTAACACTAGATGGACTAATTAAGAGTGGGTAGATGACCAACACTCTACCCACTATTGGCAATTTCCCGCTTTAGCACAAACGGTTAGTGACTGAACTTACGAAACACGAGTGTGACGTTGTGACCTCCAAAGCCAAATGAATTGGACAGAGCCACTTCGACAGGTTGTTGGCGACTGTGGTTGGGAATGTAATCTAAATCGCAATCGGGGTCAGGATTCTCCAGGTTAATTGTGGGAGGAACATGATCATGTTTGACTGCCATGACCGCAGCGACGGCTTCGATGCCACCTGAGCCACCCAACAAATGCCCCGTCATAGACTTCGTGGAACTGATGGCAACCTGACGAGCATGATCTCCCAAGGCGGTCTTGATCGCCGCTGTTTCGGTCGAGTCGTTAGCAGGGGTGCTCGTACCGTGGGCGTTGATGTAACTGACCTGGTCGGGAGTGATTTTGGCATCTTTAATTGCCAACTGAATTGCTCTAGCGGCTCCCTCTCCGCCTGGAACAGGAGATGTCATGTGGTAAGCGTCGCAGGTCATGCCATAGCCGATGATCTCAGCATAGATTTTGGCACCCCGGCTAAGGGCATGTTCTAGCTCCTCTAGAATGAGAATGCCTGCACCTTCTCCCATCACGAACCCATCGCGATCGCGATCAAAGGGGCGACAGGCGTGTGCCGGGTCATCATTGCGAGTGGACAGTGCTCGTGCCGCCGCAAACCCAGCATACGCCAGGGGAGTCACCGCTGCCTCTGCGCCACCACAGATCATGGCTTGCGCATAGCCCCGTTGCACCAGGCGGAATGCGTCACCTACAGCATTTGAACCGGCGGCACAGGCGGTTACAGGGCAGGAGTTGGGTCCCTTAGCACCCACATGAATGGCAGTTAAACCTGCCGCCATGTTGGCAATCATCATGGGCACCATGAACGGGCTACAGCGATCGGGACCACGGGTTAAGTAGACCTCTTGCTGGTCTTCCATCACCTTCAAGCCACCGATGCCAGTGCCGATCATGACACCAACTTGCTCAGCATTGAGGTCATTAATAACAAACCCCGCATCAGCGATCGCCTGTTTACTCGCCGCTACCGCAAACTGTGAGAAGCGATCCATGCGCTTGGCATCCTTGCGATCCATATAGGCATGGGGGTCAAACCCTTTGACCTCTCCTGCAATTCGACTATCGTGGCGCGACGCATCAAATAAAGTGATAGGCGCAATCCCATTGCGTCCACTTCGCAATCCGTCCCAATATTCAGCCAGAGTGTTGCCAATGGGGGTAATTGCACCCAATCCAGTGATTACAACACGCTTATATTCAGAATCAGCACTTGTCATGACAGCAGCTTTAAGGATTCAAGATGGAATCAGGGTTTGGAGTTGGAACGACCACCTCTAACCCAGAATCCGAATAACATTGGTTCAGGGGTCAGGAATTGAACGCACTAAGCACCTGACACCCAAACCCCAAACGCTGAAGTTAAGCAGCAACCTTGCCGTCAATGTAGTCCACTGCCGCTTGAACGGTCGCAATGCCTTCAGCCGCTTCATCGGGAATTTCAATATCAAACTCTTCTTCTAACGCCATCACGAGTTCAACGGTGTCGAGAGAGTCAGCACCCAAGTCGTTGGCAAAACTGGCTTCGGGTTTCACCTCACTCGTTTCGACACCCAACTGTTCAGACACAATTTCTTGAACTTTTTTAAGAATTTCCTCGCGGCTCATAATTATCCCTTCTTGCTCGGACGCAATATTTAGCTAACTGGACTACACGACCAACTGCCACAAACCTACCTGAAAACCTCTAGCAATGGGAGTTAGACTCCCACAGACGTCTACAGGAGTTTTGGGCATTTCTAAATCTTATCCGAAAGAGTGACGGGATTGCGGTTAAAAGGATGAAGGATGAAGGATAAAAAGATCGAGGTCGTTTTTCTTTTTGTATTCTTAATTGTTTATCTTTGAGCCTTTTTAGTTAATGTCTTCCAGCTTGATGCGCGGGTCAACAGCCTTTAGTAAGAAGTCTGCCAGCAAATTACCCAGGATAAGCATGACACCACCCATCATCAGGCTTGCCATGACTAGATATAGATCTCTGGCGGTCACCGCTTGCAAAATTAATCGCCCCAATCCAGGCCAGTTGAAATAGTTTTCAGTGATAAACGCACCTCCTAACAAGCCTGCAAATTCAAACCCTAGCAGGGTCATCAGGGGGTTGACTGCATTCCGCAAGGCATGGACGTAGATGACGCGGTTTTCAGGCAAGCCTTTAGCGCGAGCCGTCTGAATATAGTCTTGCCGCAATACGTCCAATAATTCACCACGCATGATTCGCTGTAGCCCTGCAAAACTGGTGATGCTCAGAGCAAGTGTTGGCAAGATCAGGTGCCATGCCACGTCCAACACCTTACCCAGGGGAGTGAGGTCAGCGTGGTCGATGCTAGTCATGCCACCAATCGGAAACAGGGGTGAGGTGTTTTGCGCCAATGTTAGCAGGAGCAACCCTGTAATCAGGGTGGGAAATCCCTGACCGATATAGCTGATGACCCGCAAAATGCGATCGCTCCATCGGTTTTGCTCAACCGCTCCAATAATGCCCAGGGGAATGGCGATCGCCCATGTCAATATCATCGACGAGAGAGATAACAACACTGTATTAGGGATTCGTTCCCACAGGAGGGATGTTACCGATCGCTGATAGGCAAAACTCCGTCCAAAATCACCCTTTGTGACAATCTGCCGCAACCAAAGGAAATATTGCTCAATCGGATGCTTATCTAACCCAAACTGGGCTTCCAGACTTTTGAGCGTTTGCTCGTCAATTTGAGGATTTTGCCGCAAGGTATCGAGATAATCCCCAGGAGCCAATTGGATAATAAAAAAGCTCAGGGCAGAAGCCAACAACAACGTCAATAAGGCTTGCAACAGCCGTTTCACCAGATATACCGTTGTTTCACTGGTGATGGCATGGATAAAGCCACTGCTGATAGATTGAAACCGCTGTTGCAGCGATGAAGCTCTATTCGAAGTCATGGAGGCTATCGAGTCAAACCGGACTCACGTCGATACTACTGACAAGGTTGAATAATCAAGTTGCTAATATTGCACAAGGGTAATCACCGGAGCCTCCGGCAGATTTTTGCGTCCCTCTAAAAAGGTTAACTCAATCACAAAGGCAAAGCCCGCTAACTCAGCCCCAGTTTGTTGAATCAGTTTGGCAGTAGCTGCCGCCGTTCCACCCGTCGCGATCAGGTCATCCACAATTAACACGCGGCTACCGGGATGAAAAGCATCCTGATGCATTTCCAGGCGATCGGTTCCATACTCCAACTCATATTCTACCGAGTGAATCGCGGCTGGTAGCTTGCCCGGTTTGCGAACTGGGATAAATCCTTTCTCTAATTTGCACGCCAGTGGAGTGCCAAAGATAAACCCTCGTGACTCCATACCAACAACATAGTCGATGGACAGATGGCTTACCTTTTCGGCGAGCAGGTCAATGGTGTAACACAATCCCTGGGGGTTGTTTAACAGGGTTGTAATATCTCGAAATAAGATACCGGGTTTTGGAAAATCGGGAACATCACGAATCAGAGATTTGAGATCCATAAATCAGGATGGGATGAAGGGTCGTAGCAATAGTATCACCATTGGTTAATGGTCAATGGTCAACCGTTAACGGTTAGGAGTTTTTAGTGCTTAGTACTGCTATTCATGGATAGGGTTTGGAAATAAAACCAGGGGGTATGGGGGCTGCGCCCCCAGCCAGGGGTTCCACCCCTGCACCCCAAATTCCCACCCTTATTTACGACGAGTTGTACTTAGGAATGGGAATGATAGCCGTGGTCACTTGGGTTAGGTCTGACTTTTGAATTGACCGCTTCAACTCAAAATTTATTGCTCAAAACGTATCTACCCATCTACTCCTTAATGCCGCTAAAGTTTTGAAACCAGCCTTTTTTCCAAAAGTAGAGAACCAGTCCCAGGGCAATCACCCCCATCACGCCAAGACACAATGGATAGCCCCAATACCAGTTCAACTCTGGCATATTCCAGGGCGATCGCTCCGTGTTGAAGTTCATTCCATAGATTCCAGCAATAAAGGTCAAAGGGATGAAAATCGTCGAAATAATCGTCAATAATTTCATCACTTCGTTCATGCGATTACTGACTGAGGAGAGATAGACATCCATCAAGCTAGATGCCAGTTCGCGATACGTTTCCACCATGTCTAACACTTGCACCGAGTGGTCATAACAATCCCTCAAGTAAATTCGCACTTCATCACTGACCAGAGGGCTACTATCACGAATGATGGCGTTAATAGCATCCCGTTGAGGCCATATTGCCCGGCGCAACGTTAGCAATTGTCGCTTCAACTCATAGATCTTCTCCAGAGTTTGGTGGGTGGGGCACATCACCACTTCGTCCTCCAGTTCTTCGATGCGCTCACCATAGGTTTCCAAAACTGGGAAAAAGCCATCAACGATGGTGTCCAGGAGGGTATACGCCAAATAGTCTGCTTTGTGTTTGCGAATGGTACCTTTTGACGTCCGAATGCGATCGCGGACTGGGTTGAAGGTGTCGTACTCTGGTTCCTCCTGTACCGTCAGCAAATAATGTTTTCCCAATATGAAACTTACTTGCTCGCTGACAAATCCATTGCCGCTCTGCTTGGGAATGACCATCCGAGCAATAATTAACAACTGATCCTCATATTCCTCCACCTTGGGGCGTTGAGGCACGTTCACGACATCCTCTAGCACCAGGGGATGCAGGCTAAAGACCCGCCCCAACCGCTGCAAAATATCTTCACTGCCAAGCCCTTGCACATCCACCCAGGACACAGATTCCGTATCCAGGTAAGGTGTGCAATCCTCTGGGGCTTGAATCTGCACACGAGCTGCCATCTCCTCGGAATAGTCGATCAGGACAATTGAGGGGATGGGTGCATCGTCTTCAATGGTGAGTGTTCCGGGTAGGCTGCCTGGCTCGTGATACGAGTAGTCAACATAAGACTCTTGTTCCTCCTCATCCTCTATCTCGTTCAATCGGAGAGAAGTTTTAGCCGTTTTACGTAGCAGTTTTACTGGGTCAGAAGTCATAAACGATGTTTGAGAGAACGCAGGAAATTTGTCGGCGATTGAATGAAATTAGGCGGTTTGGAGCGATTAGAGCTTCTAAATCAGTAGCCAGAATCACTCTTCTGATTGAGGTAGAGTCCTGCCCAAGGTAGAACTGCCTGATCCAGCCTGTGAGTTACGTTCAGGATATCTAAATAAACTACTCAAAACTGAGTTAGTAAATTTTGATTCACCATTTCTTTTGAATCGCCATTCTAGCCGAGTTCTATAAAAAACCATGAGAAACTCAACTGATCGGGATGTGGTCGAGCGCGACCTGGAGATACGTAGAGAGAGCCAAATTGCTCGCGACAACGCCAATGCAGCCGGTAGTTTTGCTCTAGGGATTGCCTTGATTTCCCTTGTTGGGGTTGTTATTGCGATGTTTGTCTTTGATCAGGGTAACGAGCCAACGGCTCCTGCTCAACAGCAACAACCCCCTGACGTAAATATCACCGTTCCTTCACCCGTAGCTCCAGAAGCACCCATCGTGCCTGATGCTCCAGATATTAATATCCAGGTGCCTGAAAGTCAGGCTCCTGTCGCCCCTCAGCCTGTCGCACCCGAACCTGAAGCGGTTGCACCTGCACCTGAGGCATTGCCTGCTCAACCGCCGCAATAATTCAGAGAGGTTTGCTTGCTTAGCTCCCCAGAATCTTAAAGATTTCGGGGAGTTTAGTCTTAAATATCGTACCCAAACAGATTAGGATCGACCTCGCCCAGTTGCAGATCTGCCAAGCCATATTCTGCCCAGCGGCGATCAACCATGGCTGCCGTTGTCAGGTCTGACTCCAGCGGTTCACCCCACGGGTGATCGGTTTCAGGAGGAATTTTGGTTGTCGCATCGATGCCCATCCGTCCACCCAAGCCAATTTTTTCACTGGCAAAGTCCAGCGTATCGAAAGGGGTTTCCGGCAGAATAAACACATCCCGTACCGGATCAACCTTAGAGGCGATCGCCCATACAACCTGACGTGGATCGCGGATATTGATCTCTTTATCCACCACAATCACAAATTTGGTGTAAGTGAACTGCGGTAACGCACTCCAGAAGGCTAATGCGGCGCGTCTTGCCTGCCCCGGATAGGCTTTGTCGATGGAGATAATCGCTGCCTTGTAGCTCAACGCCTCCATCGGCAAAAAGAAGTCAGTAATCTCAGACACCTGTTGCCGCAGAATGGGGGTGTAGATGCGGTTTAAGGCGATCGCCATCATCGCTTCTTCCTTCGGTGGGCGACCGCTAAATGTCGTTAGATAAATCGGGTCACGTCGATGGGTCATGCACTGAAAACGAATCAGCGGAGAATCCTCTACCCCACCGTAGTAACCCATGTGGTCGCCAAAGGGACCGTCCGGTAATACTTCACCTGGGGTGATCGTGCCCTCTAAAACAAACTCTGAATCGGCAGGGACTTCTAAATCTACAGTCTTGCACTTTGCCAAGTGTACTCCCGACCCGCCATACAGCCCTGCAAACAGCCATTCTGATAGGTCAACCGGGATGGGCGTTGCGGCTGCCATAATGATTAGCGGATCAACCCCCAGGGCGATCGCCACCTCTAATTTTTTGCCCTTCTCTGCCGCTTTGCGTAAATGTCTGGCTCCACCCCGCACCGACAACCAATGCACCGTCATCGTATTGTGGGATTGTAATTGCAACCGATAGACGCCCACATTGGGAATGCCTGTCTCACAGTCTTTGGTGATGACCAAGCCTAAAGTGATAATCTTGCCTGCGTCTCCTGCATAGGGACGAATCATGGGAATTTGGTTCAGATCCAGATCATCCTTCTGAACCACGACTTGATGACAGGGGGGTAACAAATCCCGACTGGGTTTTGCCCGCACTAAATCAAACAGGACTTTACCAAAAGCCACTGCCTGGGAGAGCTTTTTGGGGGGTTTGGGCTGTTGTAGCATTCCCAACTTCTGCCCCAGAGCTTCTAACTCCTGGGGATGCTCCATGTTCATCGCCCAGCAAATTCGCTCCACAGTGCCCATGACGTTGATCGCGACAGGGTGAGGTGAGCCCTTGACGTTTTCAAACAACAACGCTGGACCACCTCGTTGCAACATTCGCTGACTAATTTCAGCAATTTCTAAATCTGGATCAACTGGAGCTGTGATGCGTTTGAGTTGACCCCGCTGTTCAAGCTGTTTGAGGAATCCCCGCAGATCTCGCGCCATAGTGAAGAAATGTAAACCATCTCCTCTCATTATGAGGGGAGATGGAACGAGAATGCTGCTTTATTTAGCGGAACATGCTGCTCACTGAGCTATCTTCGTGAATACGCCAGATGGTTTCACCCAGCAGATTCGCGACAGAGAGCACTGTGAGTTGGTCAAAACGATTGTTTTCTGGAACCGGGATCGTATTGGTGATGATTACTTCTTCAAAGATCCCCGTTGACAGTCGTTCGATCGCAGGTGGAGAAAAGACAGCATGAGTCGCGCAGGCATAGACCTGGCTTGCCCCTTCTTGGCGCAATAACCGCGCCCCTTCAGAAATGGTTCCGGCGGTGTCGATCATGTCATCAACCATGATGGCTGTTTTGCCTTTGACATCCCCGATCACATTTAACACTTCAGCCACGTTGTGGGCTTGTCGGCGTTTGTCAATGATTGCCAAGGGTGCATCCCCTAGCTTTTTGGCAAACGCTCTAGCACGAGCAACCCCTCCCACGTCAGGAGAGACGACCACAATATCTTCTAACCCCTTGCTGTTGAGGTAATCCAAAATCACTGGAGAACCGTACACATGGTCAAAGGGAATATCGAAATAGCCTTGAATCTGAGCAGAGTGCAAATCCATTGCCAATACTCGACTGGCTCCAGCCTGGGTGATCAAGTTGGCGACCAGTTTGGCAGTGATGGATTCACGACCTGCTGTTTTGCGATCGGCTCTGGCGTAGCCGTAGTAGGGAATGACCGCTGTAATTTGGCGGGCAGATGCTCGACGACAAGCATCAATCATAATCAACAGTTCCATCAGGTTGTCATTTACCGGATGACAGGTTGGTTGCATCAGATAAACGTCACAGCCTCGGATGGACTCCTGGATCTGGATGTATAGTTCTCCATCGGCGAACCGTTTACGAACCATCGGTCCTAAATCCATGCCCAGGTAGCGGGCTACCTCTTGAGCGAGGGGCACGTTCGCTGAACCAGAAAATAGCCTCAGACGGTTGTTGTCAGATAAAGGAGAAAGAGGAGGCTGAAGAGTCAGAGTGGCAGAACGGATCACGACAGGTCCTCGCAGCATGAATTCACCGCAATATTATCATCCTAGTTTTAAAACATCTGCTAGAGTTTCTTCGGAATTTATAAATCAAGGTTTATTGATATTGCGGTGTTGACTTAACACAATAAATAATGAATTAGATTGAGTAATTTTAAGGATATTGAAGCAGAAGGCGAAATAAGATCGATTAAATTTTTGGAAATTGCTAAACCTTTTCAGGTTAATGACTCAGGATCGCGGATTTATTAAATCCGCAAACGGTACGGACGGTTTTAGCGGATCAGTCTTCACCTTGCAATGGATTCGACGGCAAAAACCCGCCCCTATCAGATACAGACCTAACCATTTTTACCAAACGCTTTGCCAAACTCAGTGGGAGCCATTGATGACAGTTTTATGTGCTGAGCCGTGTGTGCTGAACTCCAGGCTAATCTAAAACGGTTACCCACATATTAATTTTATTCTAGCGTTCTGTCTTTAGGTTGACATGGCACAAGAAAACCACAGAGCAAGAAACAAGTGTTTTCGACTCTGTGGTTTTCAATAGCTCAAATTAATTTTGCCAACTTAAATGACCGAGTGAGCGATGTGACTAAACCTAGAGGTTGCCATTCCGAAATGCTAGGACGACGATCACCGCAGGACCAGCAAGCATGATCATCGCTACCAGAGTTAACTGGGCGATCGCTTCCCAGTTGATGCTACCAAGGGTGCTAACTAGAGTGTCCATTCATTCCCCCAACGACTCAATAAGTTTGTTATCTAATCTGAAAGACTAGCTCACATTCTACCCCTGAATGGGACTCGTTTTCTCATCTGATTTACAAACTCAATAACATTCCTGAGGGGATTTTGTGAGATGAGTGGGTTCCTCAGAAACACAGTAGCGCAGCATTTAGGATGGTATGGGAGAGCGGCACATCGGTCGCGATCTGATGTTGACCTTGAGAGGACGAATGAATGGCGACTTGGCGTTGTGTGAAACAGTGTGGGGCGTGTTGTCATCTTGATCCCCGCGATCGCCCCGATTTAGAAGCGTATCTTGCGCCCGATGACCTGGCACTTTATCACAGCATGGTCGGTATCGATGGCTGGTGCGTTAACTTTGACCATGATAGTCGCGAGTGTCGAATTTACAGCGATCGCCCCCGGTTTTGTCGAGTTGAGGCAGAGACATTTCAACAGATGTATGACATTGAGCCGGAAGAGCTAAACGAGTTTGCGATCGATTGTTGTCGGCAGCAGATCGAAGGGGTGTATGGCGATCGGAGTTTGGAGATGATTCGGTTTGATCAGGCGATGCTGGAGGGGTGAGAAAAAAAGAAAGAAGAAAGAAAAAGGAAGAGAGAAAACGGGAAAGAATGAAAGATGAAGGATAAAGGATAAAGGGTGAAGGGTGAAGGATGAAAGATGAAGGATAAAGGATGAAGGGTGAAGGGTGAAGGGTGAAGGATGAAGGATGAAGGATGAAGGATGAAGGATGAAGGATGAAGGATGAAGGGTGAAGGATGAAGGGTGAAGGGTGAAGGGTGAAGGGTGAAGGGTAAAGGGTGAAGGGTGAAGGTTGGAGGTGGGTGGATGGTCAGGATGACAGATCAACTTTTAAGCAACATATCCTGAAGGGATGGAGTGTAGATTGCATAGGTGACATCTCCCCAGAGCTATTCATCTTTGGAGAGTGAATTATGACTAATCCTATGAAACTGAACTCGTGGATGACCGCTTTACTAGCAGCAGGATTTGCACTGACCAGCACAGGCTGCACCGTCACGTTTACATCGGATGCTGCGCCAACCTCGTCTCCTGTAATCGCAAATGCTGCAAACCCGACGGCTGCTCTTCCAACCTCTGCTGATGTCACAGGCACCTGGCAGATCACTGAAGCCAAAGGAATTGACGGCACGACTTACACAGGGCAGGTAGACATTCAGTCGTTGGGGGACGTTTATCGTCTGACATGGGATAGCTCAATTGGCAGCTATAAAGGCATTGGTTTTTTGGTTGAAGATCAGCTTTTTGTTGGCTCTGGTACTGATGTAGAAGAGTATGGAGTAGGCGTCTACCGCATTCAGCCCGATGGAACGCTGGAGGGACAGTGGACGTTGCCGTCTTCAGAGGGTCAAGTGGGAACAGAAACCGCCACCAAGAGTGGAATCGGACTGACAGGAACTTATCAAGTTCAGGGAGTGAACCCCAACAACGAAGGCGATTATGAAGGTACACTGGAAATCCAGCAGACTGGAGATACTTACCAGTTGAGTTGGGAGGTTGGCAGTGATGTCTACACTGGAGTTGGGCTGCGCTCTGGAGATTGGTTAGCCGTCAGTTGGGGAGAACCTGGTAGCTTTGGAGTGATGGCGTTTGCGATCGCCGACAATACGATGAGTGGTCGCTGGGCAGTCCCCGATGAAACCCAACTGGGAGTCGAAAACTTAGCACGTTAAAACGAAGGAATTATGGTTGAGGTTCAACCCAATCGTGAATGGTGGGCGCAACGCTGGATCGATGTTTTGGAATCATTTGGCTGGCGACGACGACTGGAGCGTGCTCGCAATTATGCTCGTCAGGGCAACGTGCTGAACATCGATTTTAAGGGAGCCAAAGTATCTGCGCTGGTGCAGGGAACGGCTCCAGAACCTTATAAAGTGTCGTTGTCGCTTGATCCATTCCCGGATGAGCAGTGGCAGTATGTGATCGAGTCAATGGCAGAACGGGCAATTTTCTCAGCCAAATTATTAGCTGGAGAGATGCCCCAAAACATTGAGGAAGTGTTTACTGCAAATGGGTTGAGCCTATTTCCGTTTACCAAGTTCGATATCCACAGCAAATGCTCCTGCCCTGACCCTGCAAATCCTTGCAAACACATCGGGGCGGTGTATTACGTCTTGGGCGATCGCTTCAGTGAAGATCCGTTTGTATTGTTTCAACTGCGGGGACGCACGAAAGAAGAGATTATTAGTGCGCTGCGTCAGTTTCGCAGTACGGCAACCAGCGAGGCAACCGAGGCAACGCAAGGCATTGCTTCCGATGGAGAAATTGCCGAGGCCCATCTTGCTTCTGCTGCCCATCCGCATCCGCCCATCAATCTTGACCATTTTTGGGATTATGATGCTCAACTGGAACCTTCTCTGGTGGTGATCGCTCCTCCACCGAGCAGTGAAACCGTGTTAGATATTCTAGGTACGATTCCTTTTAAGGAAGGATCGGGGAACGCGGCTGTAACTCAAATTCAGTTGGTGATGGAACACCTGAAATCAGTCTATGGTCAGGTAAGTCAGCAGGCAGTATTAACTGCTATGAATACGGGTAAAACAGACTTCTAGCACTTTGGAAAGCAGATGATGAGGTTACGTGGGCGACGGTTGGCGGTTGCAATAGGGGCGATGGGGATGATGCTGGGTGCTATTGCTGCGCCTGCTGCTCGGAGTCAAGAGCCTGCTTTCATGACCGACCCTTTGAGTGTTGAGTTAGATACGGCTTTGCTCTCACCAGAGGTGGTGTTGCAGGCGGATGGTCCCATCATGCGTCATGACACGATCTCCCAACAAGATATTACTGCTCCCAGTTTGTGGTGGGCAAATGAGCAGTTTGGCGGCAAGTTAGTTAATAGTTGGCTTGCCTATTCTGGCACGGATGGAAATTTGCGCCGCGTTGATATGGTTGTCAATCAACAGGTCTGGAGTCTTTACACCTATTTTGAGCGGTATGGCTTTGTCACTCAAATGGGGACTGCTGCCTGGGATTATCGCTATAACATGCGGATCTTTAATCGCGATCGCGAATTGTTAGCTGCATATATGTGCGAACCGGGAACAGTCGCCAGCATAGTTGACACACAGCCTGCTAGCTCACCCCCCTGTGAGGTCACGTTTTACGTGTGTGAATCACTCGAAACAGTGATCTCTCAACCGCAAACAGATGCTCCTCGGCGGATTGATTACTGCCGTGAAGACGAGGCATCGGGTGGCGCAGCTAGAGACCCTAACCCATTTGGCGAACCTTAGCCCAGAGGCGACGATATTCCTCGATAGTATCGGGTGATAGGGGCAGCAAAAACTCGCTGCTCTCCAAAATGTCGGCAGATGGCAGCAACAGGGCGTTTGCTCGGAGCGTTTCGGGGAGAGTGTCGCGATTGGTTCGGAGTAGCTGGGGGGAGGCAGATAATCCCAACAGAGCCAGCTGAATCACTGTCTCAGGTTGCCAGCAAAAGTCAATCCATTGAGAAGCAAGGGAAGCGTCGTTCGTAGGTGCTCCTGCGGGGCGCACCCACAGGTCAGCCGTCAAAATTGTCCCTGATGCCGGAACGACAGCTGCAATCCGGCGATCGCTGTCTGCTATGCGCAAAATGTCAGTAGACCAACCCACGGCTGCCCAGGTATCGCCGAGCAACAGTGGTTGTAGATAGGCATTGGAGCTATAAAACTTTGTCTGCTGGTGTAACGTGGTTAGCTGTGATGCAACGGCATCATCCAGGCGATCGCTGTTGACCGATTGTCCCAGTTCTTTCAACACCATGCCAATTGTGGCTCTGGGGCTATCCAGCAGTGAAATTCGCCCCTGCAACTCCGGTCGCCACAGGTCACTCCAGTCTGTAGGTTGCCAACCCAGTTCTCCAAATTCCTTGGGTCGATAGGCGATCATCAACGTGCCCCAACGGTAGGGGGCAGCCCAAATGTCCCCATTAGGGTCAGGTTGTCCCTGAGCGTTGCGGGTTACTAACGTCTGAAACTTGGCATCCAGTTGTTGTAAGCCGCTCACTTCTGTCGATGCAAAGGGAGCAATTAACCCCTGAGCGATCGCGGTCGTCAGCCAAAAGTCGCCTAACGTCAACAAATCGGCTTGATCAGTCGTTGGTTTTCTGCCTACGAGCGGCACCCACTCCGGTAAGCCACTTCTCTGCTCTGTTGTTTGAGCCTCCTTCCAGGCCACCAACAGGTCATACAACTGAACCAGTTGTGGTAGGGGCACTGCATCTAATGCGATACGTTGCTCTAACTGACGCTGAAACTGCTTGAACAACTGCACCGGAATGGAGTTCTCTAACATCTGAATACTTAAACTCGGTGATGTCTGAGAACGGCAACTTGGCAGTAGGGAACTGAGTGCCAGCGCACCTAACCCCAGTAAGAGCGATCGCCGCTTGAAGGTCATTCCGTATCTCTTTGTTTAGATCTGAATCAACTGCTACAGACCGATTATAGTCAGTTGTTATCTCTAATGTTTGACAAGTTGGCAGAATCGCAATGACATCAACCTTGACCAATAACCTTTAACAACCGCTAGTGGGCGATCGCTCAATTTTGCTTTGGAGTGATAAAAATGGGTCGTTTTCTCTACAAATCACCGCTCTGCACCGATGGTCAAGGAAACGTAAGAACTCAACATAATTTTATTATGTCTATCTAGAACCTACAGCCTGATAAATTCTAGACCGGAGTGCGATCGCCAAGCTAATTTCTGTAAGTATGATGGCATCTCGATTAGAGCGGTTTTCTTGAAACTATGAAATGGCTAAAAGTTTGGTTTCAGGGACTTTGAAACGGTCTGATCAAGATTTGAATCAGTTACAAAACTTTCAATCTTAATGATTGAAAACTTACTCAAAAGTTAAATGATTCAGGAATATAGCTAATAACAGGTATCACACTCTCTAATATAGAGGAGCGAATTATCAACGATTTCATAAGGCGTCACATGGATTCACTCCAAGAACAAATTACTATCTTGAATATTAAAGTTGACGCACTGTATCAACTGATTGAACAGGTCAGCGAAAAGGCAACTTCAATCCTGACTGAAGTTCAAAGCGATTCAACCACTGGCAACACACCTTTGGTATCAGGAAATACCTTAGGGCGTTCCTACAGTCGCGGTGGTTATGATGCTGCAATGGAGCACAAAGATGTGTTGTCCGATGCAGGTTATTCGGATGGCGACAGCCACAGCGGTGAACGGACTTTGTCTCCTGAAGTTCAGATTCAACGACTGACCGCACAGTTGACAGCTGCTTATAACCGCATCGCTGCCTTAGAGGAGCAGCTTCTAGCGCGACGAATTCACACCTGAAACCACTTCTACAAATGGAGCAACATAACACTTGGGTAGGGGTATGACATGTCATGCCCCTACTCGTTTTTTGGAGCTACTGTTTCGATTGATGTAGGTTCTCTGAGGGTCTTACCAAGAGGACTACAGGGGGTCGTTGATTGAGCACAGCTTTATATTGAATTGGTATTAATCTTGTTCAAGCTTGAGTTTGCGGTCTGCCAACGCTTCGATGGCATAGAGCAAATCTGGTTGACTCCACCCTTTGAGATGGGAAGCGATCGCACATCCCCCTGCGCCGACCCCTTCTTTGACATAACCCTGCTCATAGGCACGCAGTTGGGCATAACGCGAATTAGCAAAGCTCAGATTTGTGGCGATGAGAGGCGCATTCAGCAAGTTGGCTAAGCCAACCGTGTCTCCTGTCGGATCGTCTGCTACCCAGCGAGTTGTGCCCACGATGACTTGGTGTGAATCCCAGGAAAGATTCTGGGTTGTGGCGATCGCCTGTATCAGGGCGTAGACCGCCAGCATTTGGGTGCCTCCGGCTAACAAGACCCCGACTGTGCGACTGGCAGCGATCGCCATACCTGCTACGACAATTTGCATGGGATCTCCCACGGCTGCAACGACCTTCAGTGGATCAGACGTTACGCCAGATTTTAAGAGAGGCGATCGCGCTAAACCTGACTGCACAATGTCCCATTTTTGAGCGTGGTTGCAACTGGGGTGACTGCTATTGACTTTGCCAGTTGCGTCCCAACCTAATCCAGTCAATAGGGCGAGTGCGGTCGTTGTACCGCCTACAACACATTCTCCCAAGATTAAATAACCCTGGGGCACCTGGCCTGCCAGTTTTTCACCCCACATCAAGCCCTGTTGCAGCAGGTGATGTACTATCTCCAAATCTAATGCATGTCCTTCGCTGACACATCGAGCGGGCATGCCCCCTAAATCAATCGTTGGCACGGTTGGAGCGTGTCTCAACCCTGCGTTGAAGATGTAGGTTGGCAGAGCATGTCCCTCAACCACTGCTCGTGAAATCAGCGTCGGGGATGCCCCAGCCATGAGCGGCGGTAAGGGATATTGGGGATGGGCTTGAGGACCGTTGTAGAGAAACTCAGCATCGGCGATCGCGGTAAATTGGCGATCGGTTGGAGTGGCTCCCGCTGCCGAAATTCCCGGAAGCAACCCTGTCTCGGTAAACCCCAGCACGCAGGCAAAAACCGCATCTTGTCCCTGAAATCGCTCAATCCAGGCTTGGCTTAAGTCAGGTTGGGTGTAGATTTTGGTGGTCATTAGTCAATGGTCAATGGTCAATTGTGAATCGTGCTGGGTGCTGAGTTGATGGTCAATGGTTGATGGCTGATGGTCAATGGGCAATGGTGAATAGTGCTGAGTTGATGGTCAATGGTCAATGGTTGATGGTCAATGGTCAATGGTTGATGGTCAATGGTCAATGGTTGATGGTTGATAGTCAATGGTTGATGGTCAATGGTTGATGGTTGATGGTCAATAGTTGATGGTCAATTTTGTACAGACGCGATAAATCGCGCCTCTTCCCTCTTATCCTTCAGCCTTTATCGTTTATCCTTTTTCTTTCTTCCCTCTTCCCTTCTTATCCTTCAGCCTTTATCCTTCAGCCTTTTTCTTTCTTCCCTCTTCACTCTTCCTCTAACAACACCTGCACCCACTCTGGCGGGTCGGGAATGGGGTTGCCTACTCGCTCTAGCAACAGCCATGACGCAAGATGCACGGTGAAGAGGTAGACAAAATCACTGAATAGGACAATCCCAATCGTGACAGCTTGAACTAAGGGCAGGTTGACCTGTCCCAAAACACCGATATCCAACAGGTTCCAATCTACTAAACGAGTGAGTGCCCATCGCACTAAATCTGAGATGCGATTGGTCAGGTAAGCCCACAGATCTTCGTTCAGGAAAATCGAGAGTAACCAGACTCGAAAGAAGAAGCCAAACGTCGAGATTAACGTACCTACGCTAATGGAAAACAGCCAGGAACTGCGACGACGCCACATGGCTCCTAGCTGCACCCCCAGCAATCCGTAGGGGATGATGAATAACAGGCTGAGATAGGGTCCCATCAGCACCGAGAGCAGTAAGCCCGTCACCAAAGCTGACATCCAGGCAGCACGCGGTCCCCAACGCAAGTACACCAGGGCGATCGGGGCTGGAAAGAAGATTCTCATCCAGGGAACCAGACTCAGGTAATAGCTGGCGAGCCAAAGCAATCCGGCAGTGCTAGCCAGAAACGCTGTCTCCACCATGACCAGGGCTGGGCTGGTGACCTTTACTCCCGCACCATTGCGTTTGGTGCGACTGCCCCGATTTTGGTGGGGATGAACCTCTGTTGCCTCCAATTCATCCCACAATGCCTGTTCGTCTGCGGCGTCAGGTTGTGGCTCCGATGCCGCCGGAGGTTGAATTGGGTCATCTGGATAATTGGGAGGGGAAGCACTCATGCAACAGTGGCAACGCTCATCACAGACAGGGCTAATCTACTCTAACGCTAGATGGGGCGATTACCCCATGGGGAAGTGCTTTGCATCGCAATTTTGGAAACGGAACGTGAAGCAGATTATTGAGCAACTCGGTCGTGCGATCGCCCCACTTGTGGATAAAAAGTCTTGCCCAAAGGAATATGTGGGAGTTCACCTCTGCCACCGTACAATTCGGAGATACTGAATTTTCTATATTAAATTCTTCCCTGCGCCCCATGACCTACTGCCTCGGCATCATTACTCAATATGGACTCGTGATTGCGGCTGACTCTCGCACCAATGCCGGAGTAGATTATATTTCGACCTATCAAAAGCTGTTTGATTTTTCAAAATCGGGCGATCGCATTATTTTGATTAGCACTTCGGGCAACCTCTCCATTACCCAGGCGATGTTGAATGCGCTGCGCTATGACTTGAGACAAAATGAAGCGGAGAATCTTTACACCTTTACCCGGTTTTACGACATCGCTCGTTATGTCGGCAGCAAAATTCGGCAAATTCAAGAGCAAGACCGTCCCTGGCTAGAGCGGGAGGGCATTGACTACAGTTGTAACTGCATTGTGGGTGGACAGGTCAAAGGCGAAGACCCCGAACTCTATCTGGTCTACAGTCAGGGCAACTGCATTCAAGCCATGCCCGAAACCCCATTTCTGCAAATTGGCGAAACCAAGTATGGCAAACCCATTCTCGATCGCACCCTAACCTTTGAAACGTCGCTTGAAGATGCGGCAAAGTGCGCCATTCTCTCGATCGACTCCACCATGAAGTCCAACATTTCAGTGGGTCCGCCGATCAATCTGGTGATGTATGAGGCGCACAGTTTCACGATCAAACATCAGTTGCGGCTGCGAATTGGTGACCCTTACCTAGCGGAGATTCGCAAAGTTTGGGAGAAGTGCCTGAAACATGCGTTTGATGAAATGCCTAATTTGAATTGGGCACACATTCAAGACCCAGGCATCGACGATATTTTCACCGATTAACTAGAAGTGAACCTCTGACCACAACTCAGGCGACTCAAGGTAAGGGTTCATGCCGGGAAACTTTGGTTTCATTGCAACAGCAAGTGAGATGGAATGTTGCTCTCGATGTAACGCTTTAGGGACTTGGGATAGTGCGATCGCCCTATCGTTGGGTCACTTCGCCCAGTGCTTCCTGGATGACTTCATTACTCACACCTCGACGCTTTAAGCTGTCAATCAGGGCAGAAACTGTATCTCCTTCTAAACGTTCTAAATCAGCCCGAAGTCCTTGCCCAATATAAGCACGCACAAGGGGTTGATAGCCCGAAAATCCAAGCAATGGGGCAACTCGTTTCAAATCTTCAATCACATCTTCGGGAATCCGAATGGTGATCGTCGTCATCGGTCGATTTCGATCTAACCGCTTTTTTAATGCTTCAGCTTTCATACCAGGCGAAGGTAATGCTGTTGAGTACGAAATACACGTCCATACTTCGCAGTGTCAATAGAATGTATTAATGTATTTACGTTGTCAATACTTTATCTTGTTTTTCAACCCAAATAGGAGTGCGATCGCCCCACCAGTAAATGATTTCGATAAGATTCAATTAAGTAAATCAATTCTTTCACAGATAAACCGAATCGTGTCTCCTACATTGATATCTCCAGGCAGTGGGGCACTGAGTTCTAAAAGGATTAACCCCACACTCACAATTCCCTTTTCAAAATCCATTACTTGCCCACAGATTTCATATTTGAGGGTTGAATTGATTCTATTAAAATTAAGAGAACTTGAAGCTATTTTTTCAATTCCCTTAGTTTCAAATGCTAATAAAGGTTGTTTAACTAGATCGGCGATCGTCTTATTACAAGGTTGACAAAAAGCTACACATTTATAATTACCATCTGTTATTGTGACAAGAGCTTCCTTAGCATCGTTTGAAAGATACTCAATCTCTTTAATAGTTGCACCATTTAATAACATTTTAAGCTTGAATACATTGGATATTTTTATAGAATTAAGTACGCTATTGTTCACTGGAAATGCTCAAAGAGATGGCGATCCCACATCTTAGCCCTATAAAAATTCGCGGGCTTTTTCTAAATGAGTAATGTGATGAATAGTTCCTGCTGATGTGCCTCTACCTTGCCGGATGGCATCAAATTTCCTTTTAACATAGACGTAGTGCTGATCAAGCTCACGATACTTATTTAAAAAATCACGATCAATATCAATCCAAACATCCTCATTAATCCCATATTGGTAATAATCTTTTAAGGGATAAGACGCTTAATATTTCACTTTTATCAATTACAAGCAACTTGTTGAGCAACATATTAATTTGCAAATATTTCTGCCCACCAATACATTCGGCTATTTACGCCGTAATACTTTAATAAATCCCTCATTTCTGAAGATTCTGCATAGAACAATGGTGTCCACCCAAAAACACCATATCTGGCATTAACATTTGCACCATTTCTAATTAATAATTCAACAATTTCTATCTGATTATTAAGAGTCGCTCGATGTATTGGCGGCAATGCTGATTTACCTCCTTCATTAATATTTGCCCCATAATTAATCAGTAATTCAGCAACATTATGATGCCCATTTTCCGCCGCCATACATAATGGAGTTCCCCCATTACTATCTGCATTTACATCAGCACCCTTCTCTACCAAAAGCTCTACTAAATCAACATGTCCTCTACATGCGGCATAATGCAAAGAAGTCTGAAAATCTTTGGCTTTAGCATCAATTCTCGCTCCTGATTGAATTAATAAATCTGCTATATCTTTGTGTCCAGCAGTGGCAGCAGCCATCAGTGGAGTGATTTCAGGGGACTGAGTTTTGGCGTTAACATCAGCTCCTGCATCAATCAACAATTGAGCGATATTAGGATAGTCTCCCAGCATAGAAAGCAGATGTAACAAAAACATCTCTGCTCGCTCTAAATAAAGACTCCCACCTTGATGTAGATATTCTTCAAAGTAATCCTGCTTTCCCAATAATGCAGCAGCAGAAAGCTCCATTAATGCACCATGAGCGAGTAGGAATTGGGTCATTCTAATTGAGCCTCTCATCGCTGCCATGTTTAAAAGTGATTCACCATATTTATCCTTTTGATGAACATCTGCTCCTGCTTCAACAAGGAATCTTGTAATATCTTCATGACCTTTTAGAATTGCCCAATGCAGAGGTGTTTTTCCATGCATATCCAGTTGATTCAGGTCAACTTTTTCCTTTAAATATGCTCTAACTTGCTCAATGTTTCCCTCTGATGCAGCTACCCATAGACTTGGAGGAGCGGAGGCAACTAGTAAGGATAATTTAGTTGTAATCGTTTTGACAATTGAGTTGGCAATCGGAATGATAATCAGAATTCCTATGGCTATCCAGAATTCAGTTTTCATAATAGAGGTTTAGGTGGCTAAATCCTGTTATGAATCCAACGTAGCTCAAGAAAATAGCGATCGCCTGAATCTAACTGTGTATTAAGCTAAGATACCAGTGTACTTAAGCTGGAAAAGCCTATCCATGAACCTTCTTCTAGAGCGTGAGGCACCGCCCCTACGTGAGGATGAAACAGGAGCAATCCGAGTTGGGGAAACAAGGGTTTTACTGGAGACTGTCATCCGAGCGTTTCAAGATGGTGCATCTCCTGAATCCATCGTTCATCGCTACTCAACCTTATCGTTGTCTGATGTCTATAACACAATCGGTTACTACCTTCGACATCAGGCAAATGTAGAAGAGTATCTACGTCAGAGAGAACAATTGGCGGATACTGTACGACGAAGATTATCTAGCATTCAGCCTGATTTGAGTCTCATTCGCACTCGTTTATTAAACCAACAAAATCCATAAGCCTGGATATGTTGAGTTTTTTGAGTGATGAAAACTTTAACGGTGATATTGTTCGAGGGCTGTTTCTGCGTCAGCCCGATCTTGATTTGCTCCGAGTTCAAGATGTCGGTTTACGAGAAGTAGATGATCCCGCAATTTTGATGTGGGCAGCCAGTAACGATCGCATTCTTATTACACATGATCGGGCAACAATGCCAAACTTTGCCTATGACCGCTTAGTTCGAGGAGAGCCGATGGCAGGGTTATTTGTGGTGGATGACCGAATGCCCATTCGTCAGGCAATCGATGAGTTGTTGCTGCTGGTCAATGAGAGTGAACTAGCAGAATGGCAGGGAATTGTTTTGTACTTACCACTCTGAATCTTAAGATGTTGAGAGTTGAGATTTCCGACTTTTTGAATAAGCTGGAGATCATCAGGTATTGCTATTTTGCTTTAGTCTAATCGCTTCAAGGTCAAGTGATAGCTCAACTCCGATCGCACACTGCCCCGCACGGCTCCCGTCACCGGAGCGGCATAGCTTGGAATCGCACTCGCCGCCAACGCAATATGGCGATCGCTCACGGCTAGCCCATGCGTCGGGTCATAGCCCCGCCAACCTGCTCCCGGTAGGTAAACTTCTGCCCAGGCGTGCAGGTGAAACTCCGTAGTGTCAGAGTCGCCTTCCTGATAGCCACTGACAAACCGTGCGGCTAGCCCGATCGCCCGACACACTTCCATAAACAGCACCGTCACATCTCGACATGATCCGACTTTTTGGCTCCAGGTGATGCCGGGGGATAGGGGTTCTCCGGTTTCTCGGATGGTATACTCGCAAGTCTGGTAGATGCGCTGATTCAGTTCTGACAGAAACGAGATGACATTGCCTCCGGTCTGGTGGTGAATCTCTTGAGCGAGTTGCAGGGCGATCGGGTCGATCGCCTGTCCCAGTGCCAGTTGTCCGGTGAGATAGGGTTGCAGTTGTTGGGCTAATGAGGTGGGATAGTCAAACGGCAATTGCGTTGCCCACGGTTCCAGCAGGTAGATGAAGGGATTGTCGCGATGGGTTTCGACGTCAGAGGTGAGAGCGATCGCCAGATGATCGGTTTCTAGCTCTGGAGCAAACCAAATTTTGAGAATCGAGTTGCCGTCTAGATCAACGTTTTCGGTGATTTGCAGGGGGTCAGGTTTCACCTCCACTGAGAAGTGCCTGAGGGACTGAGTTACATCACAACGGGGACGCAACCGCACCACATGAGGCAGCAGGCTAACAGGGCGATCGTAGGTGTAGGTCGTGGTATGGACGATGGAGTATCTCAAGCGTGGTATCTCAAGCCGAGTGCAAGGGTTGTAGGGCAAAGAACGTTTCAAAAATATCATTGCCGACGGTGTTGACACGGCTCTGCAAATCGTCCAGAAATTCGTGTAGCCCTCGTTCGGTAATCTCATCAATCGTCAGGTAATCCAGTTCCGATCGCAACCGTCCCAGGGTGCGTTCTGGGGGTGTGCGCCAGGTGCCTGCGGTGTTGCCTGTGATGCAATGGAGCGATCGCTCTGCCTCCATCAAACAACACTGAATCGATCGGGGAAACTCCCGATTGAGAATCAAGAACTCCGCCACGCTAGAGGGGGTGATGCGGTGTTGGCACTTGCGATACATCTCATAACTACTCGCCGATCGCAGCAGCGCAATCCACTGCAATTCATCCAGCGCACCCCCCACATCCTTGATGGAGGGCAACAGGATGAAGTACTTCACGTCGAGAATGCGAGCCGTCTTATCGGCGCGTTCCAACATTCTGCCGATTTGCCCAAAATGCCATCCCTCGTTGTGCGACATGGTGGCATCCATCACTCCAGCAAACAGGTGACTTGCCATTTTGACTTCCGTGAAGAAGCCTGACAACTCCGATAGACTGTGCTTTTGAGGGGCATCCTGCACCATGAAGTAGAAGGCGTTGACCTGTTCCCACATTTCTGAAGAGATAACTTCTCGCACCGTCCGAGCATTCTCCCGTGCGGCTTGCACACAGGAAATGATCGAGTTGGGATAGCTGCGATCGAACGTGAGAAATTGAATCACATTCTCAGCCGTTAACTCACCATACCGCTCTTGAAACAGGGCTAAATCTCCGGTCGTTAAGATCAGCGGTTCCCACTGTTCGCCGAACCCAGCAGGAGAATCCAGCAGTAAGTTGAGGTTGACATCCACGAACCGAGCGACATTCTCAGCCCGTTCTACATAACGAGTCAACCAATAAATGGAATCAGCAACACGACTTAGCATTTACCCTCTACCCTTTTTCTCATGGTGCGTTACGCTGCGCGAACGCCACCCTACACAATCAATATTTTCTTGCAGACACGATAAATCGCTTCTCTCCGTTCTTTTTATCCTTCATCCTTCATCGTTTATCCTTCTTCTCTCTTTCCTTACAGACGCGATAAATCACTTCTCTCCGTTCTTTTTATCCTTCATCCTTCATCGTTTATCCTTCTTCTCTCTTCCCTTACAGACGCGATAAATCGTGCCTCTCCGCTCTTTTTATCCTTTATCGTCAATCTTTTTGTCTTCTTCTCTCTTCTGGTTTTACAGACGCGATAAATCGCGCCTCTCCGTTCTTTTTATCCTTCATCCTTTATCGTTATCTTTTTTTCTTCTTCCCTTACAGACTCGATAAATCGCGCCTCTCCGTTCTTTTTATCCTTCATCTTTTATCGTTTATCCTTCTTCTCTCTTCTTGTTTCTCTTTCCCTTACCCCACAACCCATGTATCTTTGCCACCACCTCCCTGGGAGGAGTTCACCACGAGGGAACCGCGCCGCAGGGCAACTCGTGTAAAGCCACCGGGATTCACATAAATGTCTTTGCCATAGAGGATGTAGGGGCGCAAATCCACATGACAGCCCTCAATGCCCCCATCGATTAAAGTGGGGACCCGCGATAGGCATAGGGTTGGTTGCGCGATGTAGTTGCGCGGTTGAGCAATGATGCGTTGGGCAAACTCAGTGCGTTGAGCAGGAGTCGCATGAGGACCGACCAACATGCCATACCCACCCGATTCGTTTGCTGCCTTCACGACCAGTTTGTCGAGGTTCGCCAAGACATGCTCTTGTTGCTGATCTTCCCAACACAGATAGGTCGGCACGTTGGGAATCATGGCATCTTCGCCCAGGTAGTAGCGGATAATTTGGGGAACGTAGGCATAGATGACCTTGTCGTCTGCCACTCCAGTTCCCAGGGCATTCGCGAGGGCAACCCGTCCCGATCGATAGACCTCCATTAAGCCCGGAATACCGAGCAGCGAGTCGGGACGAAACGCTTGTGGATCAATAAATTCATCGTCGATCCGGCGGTAGAGTACATCGACTCGCTTTAACCCCTTGGTTGTTCGCATTTGCACGTAGCCATCCGACACCACCAGATCGCGACCTTCCACCAGTTCCACGCCCATCTGTTGGGCTAAGAAGGAGTGCTCAAAGTAGGCGGAGTTGTAGATGCCGGGCGTTAACACGGCTACGGTTGGGTCAGGTAAGCTGGATGGAGCCAAATTCAGCAGTGCCTCTAACAACTGGCTGGCATAATCATCCACAGGCAGGATATTCATCTGGTTGAAGACGAGCGGGAAGGTGGTCTTCATCACCCGCCGATTTTCTAAGACATAGGAGATGCCAGAAGGACAGCGGAGGTTATCTTCGAGGACGTACCATTGACCGTCGCGATCGCGCACTAGATCAGTCCCCGTGATATGGCACCAAATATTTTGCGGCGGCTTTAAGCCCATGCAGGGTTTCAAAAAACCACTGGCTGAATAGATCAACTCTTCTGGGATGACCTTATCTTTGAGGATTTTTTGCTCGTCGTAGATGTCACTCAAGAACAAATTCAGGGCATGGATGCGCTGTTTCAACCCACGCTCCAACCACGCCCAGTCACTCGCGGAGACAATGCGCGGAATGATGTCGAAGGGCAAAATGCGTTCGGTTCCTTCGTTGTTGCTGTAGACGTTGAACGTTGCCCCCCACCGAAACAGTGCGGTTCGGGCGGACTGCTGGCGATATTGCAACGCATCCATCGAAAGGGAGTTGATGCGCTCCACGAGCAAGGTGGCTTCGGGTCGAGGTTGCCCCTTTGCCGCAAACAGTTCGTCGTAAAAGTCCCCTGGGTCGTAGTTCTGGAGTAGCACGGATGATCACCGACGGTATCGAATACCTGAAAGTATGACGCTGACAAAAGGGCTGACTGTAACTTCTGCTACTTTTTAACGAATCTCAGCGATCGCCCCATCCACAACCCCAGTTACAAATAGATAGTGCCCGATGTTCGGCTCACTCTGCCGTCAAAATAGCTGCCCCCACAGTAATACCAGGGCTTTGCTTCGAGGATTGTCTTTGCGTTCTCTGGTTTCAGTTGCGCTAATTCATCTGGTTGCAATGGGGCTAGATACCATCGACCCGACGCGGTAAAGGCTTCGTTTTCATAGAAATATCGCAACCAGGGTTGCCCACACTGACGACAGATCTGTATCGACACTTCCGCAAAGCGATCGTCCAGATGAACTGCTCCTATTTGCTCCAGTGAATTAAAAACCCCAGTCAAACAGCGACAGGAACTTTGTTCAGGGCGATCTGGAGCTTCATGACTCATAATGCGACCCATCGATTAGGCAAATGGTTAGAGGGTAAGGGTTTGGCATTGCCAAACCCTTACATTATGCTGTTTTGGACGTAAGACTCTTAGCGTTAAGTCACTAAGGAAGAGTTATTTTTGTAGC
The DNA here is from genome assembly GCF_014697545.1 of Oscillatoria sp. FACHB-1407. GTDB lineage: Bacteria > Cyanobacteriota > Cyanobacteriia > Elainellales > Elainellaceae > FACHB-1407. The sequence continues at coordinate 141,301 of NZ_JACJSA010000017.1, forward strand.
TTTTCCGGGTTTTAGTTGTTTACTTCGCCTGATGCCCGATACCTCTAGTAACCCAGTTAATACAGTATAAATTCGTTCCTTTGTTCCCTGATATATTTCTAAGTGTTCAGGCTGGAGTTCAGTACCTCTGGCAAAATCGTCAGCCAGTTTTTTATATACCTCTGTGTGTTCATCTACGACATTTCTCAAAAGTATAAGGTACTGTGTAACAGTAGCTTCTCCTTGACTAGCTTCCCAATCAGAATAAGCACTAAAAACTGCATCAAAGTCTGGAGGTAATTTAATTGGAAGTGATAATATTTCAGGATTAAGCACATCTGCTTGCTTGGTGATAAGTTTCTCCATCAACAATCCTGTAAGGACTCAAAGTAACTTAGTACGTACATGCTTTTTCGCTTGACGTTGTGTGAACCACATTTGAAGCATTTGAGACGAAACATCTAACCCCCATCCGAAAGCAATTTGTAGAAAATCTGATAGTTCCATTTCTATTACCAGAGATGATGTTATTAGTTTCCTGTACTGTCGTGCTTCCTTGCTGTTAACGTTTCCTCGGTTTACGAGTTATTTCTCCTCCTCATATGGACGTGATATATCAAAAGGAGTTTTTTCGTTCAGATTTGGTAGACCTGTTTTGTTATCTACAGGGGCTAGGAAAAAGCTTAAAGAACCTTCCGAACAGCCTGCTATTATACTCTCCGAATAAAGGTCGTTTGCGATGACGTACTTTATATAGGTAGTATGGAGTGCAACTGAGTCAGAGATAAGTCTTAAAAGTTCAGAACCTGCTTTTGTTAAGAAGTAGTATTTCGATTTAGATTTTAACACCACACCTCCTCCACCTGAAGAGACTATAATCAAAGCTATTTCTCCGAACTTTAAGTACGTGTATCCATGTTTATTAAAAATTTCTGTGTAGTGCATCTCTGCTTGGTTATCTAAAAAAAGACCAGCATCCACCAAACTACGAATTTCATCGTCGTCCACTTCAAAAAGAAAATCTACATGTTTGGAGTGGAAGTTGCCTGGTGCTGGAAGAATTCCACCTTTTCTTGTAGAAGCTATATAAGAACTTAAATTCTGAAAAATTTCAGCCTCTTCTTTTGAAACATTTCTGAGTGTTTCCAGTGTACGCAATGAAAAAGAACGTGGTCGTTTGATTTCACCTGCAAGAATTTTCCCCCATATAAATTGAAGTTCTTCGCTAGAAATTTCTTCCGCGCTATTGAAGAAACGGTTTATCCATTCTTGTGATGGTTTTTCTTCTGGAACTTGGCTCTCATGTAATAAGTCTTCGGCAGCGATCGCGCAAACGGATTCTAAATTTTGCTGTCGCACAGCTTCTTGATACTCATTGCGACTTGAAGCCCGTTCTAAAAGTGGAGGGTTAGTGTTATCAATTTCGGCAGTTCCTATTAGTTGAATCTCTCTTACGCTATCTGAGCTGCCGTACAATTGCTTAATTTCATATTCTGTTTGGGCTAAGACTTTCATTTCGTATGCTTTAGTCTCAGCGTCCTTTCTTGCAAAATATGAACGTGTAACTCTCCCACATCCCGCAGCTACTACCTCTATTAATTTTGTTATGGGTTCAGCAAATCCAGCTAGGTCTTTGATTTCCATGCCAAGTAGATAGTTAGAGAGTTAGTTACACATCTACTCAAATGTTGACACAACAATTCCATAGAGGAAGGATTTTCTCATAAATTTTCTGATTTTTTAATACACGCACAAAGACACGTACCCCTCCATGCCGTCTCAACAGATATCGCACGTACACACGCGCCACACGTAATTTTTCCGCTAGATTGCAAAAAATAGGGCGATCGCCCTCCTTCATCTAATCCAACTAACAAAAAAGGGGTCAAATTTGACCCCAGTTAGTATCATTTTGGTATGCCACAAAAGACATCACTGCTGTAGCTGGTGAATGGAATTTGCGCCTATCCGATCGAAATCTGGGCGTGCGGACTCGACGTATCCAGATTTTCTGTACCGCGTCGGCGGATTTTGCTCTTATAGCGTTCGACTGAGCTCACGCCGAAGTCTGCGATTTCAACCGCCAAGCCTAAAAGATCTTGTCAGGCAGTCAAGTTCATGGCTCATCATGCGATCGCCCTTCATAACGGAGTGGATGTGAAGTTGTCTGAATAGCAAATGACCTTATGGCTGAGTGAACCCAGTCAATCCAACCGTATGTTCTTGTGTTGCTTCGTTGTAAGTGATGTTGTAAGCAGAGGGGTATAACCCTTCTTTGGAATATTGAGTGGGAACGGCAAAAGTTCCTTCAAACTCTTGTTGGCTCTTCAGAAAATCTAGAGTGATCATGGGTTCTAGAAATGCCATCTCACCGTTGTAAAAACCATAGATCAGCGTGTGACTAAACCCATGCGGGGTTCCTTGAAACTCTTCTGAAGTTGGATCAATCCAATGAGCACCCATGCGCGGTTCTGCGCTATCTGGAGCTAAAACATATCCTGCTGGAATCAAGTCTGAAGCGGGAGCCAGATAAGCTTTCTCTAAATCAGAGCCAGTCGCTGTGATCTGTTCTCGTTCTTCAGGGGTGAGCGTGTAGAAATGCACATCAAAGTGAGGTGAACCGTAAATTGGGGCAGGTGGGTGTCCATGCGATCGCCAGTCGAGCCCAACGTGGGTGAATGCTATACCAGTGGCTTGTGGCGGCAATTGTAAAACATACTCCGTTGCATCATCGGGCAGGTCAGCAAGGGCAGCTTCCGTTAAAATCACCCCAACTTCTTGAAGCTGATTTTGGGCATCCAGTTTAACGTAGGTGCGAACTGTACCCTCTCCTAGCGGTTGAGGGTCACTTTCAAACATGGAACCCTGGGTTTGAGATGAGCTTATGGATGGAAGAACTTGTGCTGGAACCTGTGAACAGCCATGAAGCGACAACGCACACCAGGCTGTAGTGGCTACTAAACCTAAAGAGTATAAAAACCGCATAGAACTGATTCTTTTTATGGAGTGGAGACAGAATAAGCTACTCTTTTGCTCTAGGCAACAGTAAATCGCGGTTTTGATGTTAAGGATTGCGTAGCATAAAAAATCGGGATGACAGGATTTGAACCTGCGACCCCCTCGTCCCGAACGAGGTGCGCTACCAAGCTGCGCTACATCCCGGAAAAGTATCGTTTCATAAATTTAGCCTATCACATGGGTAATGAGGGCTGAGTTAACAGTCAGTAGTCAATGGTCAATGGTCATTAGTCAATGGTTAGTGGTTAGTAGTCAATGGTTAGTGGTCGATGGTTAGTGGTTGGAAGTCATTCGCGTGATGTGTGATTGGGGAATTTGAGAGAAAAGGATTTGAGAGGAGGGGCGATCGCCCAACTTATCCAACGGTGCGTTACGCTGTCGCTAACAGCACCCTACTCCCCATTCCCCACTCCCCATTCCCGTTCTCCTGCTCCACTCGTGGCAAAATTTTAGTAACTTTAAGAAGAGTAACTTTGTTGGTTTCTGGCATGACTGCAACCATTCCCAATTTGCCCAGTCAATACGACCCCGAACTTACTGAAGCCAAGTGGCAAAAGTTTTGGGAAGAAAAACACGTATTTAAAGCTGACCCGAATGCGGGTGGTGAGCCGTATTGCGTCGTTATCCCTCCACCCAACGTGACGGGCAGCTTGCACATGGGTCACGCCTTTGAAAACGCCCTGATCGACACGCTCGTGCGCTATCACCGCATGGCAGGGCGCAACACGCTATGGCTACCGGGAACGGATCACGCCAGCATTGCCGTACAAACGTTACTGGAAAAAGAACTGCGGCAACAGGGCAAGAGCCGCTTTGATGTCGGGCGAGATGCCTTTTTGCAGCGTGCCTGGGAATGGAAAGAAGAATCAGGTGGCACGATCGTCGGTCAGTTGCGCCGTTTGGGAGTGTCGGTGGACTGGTCACGCGAACGCTTCACCATGGATGAAGGCTTATCGAAGGCCGTGCTTCATGCCTTTGTGCAGCTTTATCAGGAAGGGCTGATCTATCGGGGCAACTATCTGGTGAACTGGTGCCCTGCCAGTCAGTCAGCGGTTTCCGATTTAGAAGTTGACAACCAGGAGGTGAATGGGCACCTCTGGCATTTCCGCTACCCCCTGACGGATGGCTCTGGCTTTGTCGAGGTTGCTACGACCCGACCCGAAACGATGCTGGGTGACACTGCCGTTGCGGTGAATCCTGATGACGATCGCTACAAACATCTGGTGGGTAAGACGCTGACGCTGCCGATCATGAATCGGGAGATTCCCATCATTGCCGATGAATATGTTGATGCCTCCTTTGGAACGGGCTGTGTCAAAGTGACCCCTGCCCACGACCCGAATGACTTTGAAATGGGCAAACGCCACAACCTGCCGATGATTAACATCCTCAATAAGGACGGCACGTTGAATGAAAATGGTGGCCCCTTCCAGGGACTCGATCGCTTTGATGCTCGCAAAAAAGTGGTACAGCGATTGGAGGAAGATGGCTTCCTGGTTCGCATCGAAGACTACAAGCACATGGTGCCCTACAGCGAACGGGGCAAGGTTCCCGTGGAACCGTTGCTCTCGACGCAATGGTTTACCAAGATTCGTCCCCTCGCCGATCGCGCCCTTGACTTTTTAGATAACCAAACTGAACCTGTCTTTGTCCCCGAACGGTGGACGAAGGTCTATCGCGATTGGCTGGTGAGTCTGCGCGACTGGTGTATCTCGCGTCAGTTGTGGTGGGGACACCAGATTCCCGCCTGGTATGCCGTCAGTGAAACGGGCGGTGAGATTACCGACAACACGCCTTTCTTTGTCGCGACGAACGAAGCTGACGCACGCGCACAGGCGATCGCCCAATTTGGCGAAGGCGTGCAGCTACAACAAGATCCCGATGTGCTTGATACCTGGTTTTCATCAGGATTGTGGCCCTTCTCCACGATGGGCTGGCCCGATCGCACGCCGGATCTAGACACCTACTATCCCACCACAACCCTGGTGACGGGGTTTGACATCATCTTCTTCTGGGTTGCCCGGATGACCATGATGGCGGGTCACTTCACCGGACAGATGCCCTTCAAGACGGTCTACATCCATGGGTTGGTGCGGGATGAAAACAACAAGAAGATGTCGAAGTCTGCCAACAACGGCATCGACCCCCTCATCCTGATCAACAAGTACGGCACGGATGCCCTGCGCTATACCCTGATTCGTGAGGTGGCTGGAGCCGGGCAAGACATTCGCCTGGAATATAACCGCAAGACCGACGAGTCCGCCTCGGTGGAAGCCTCCCGCAACTTCACCAACAAGCTGTGGAATGCGGCTCGGTTCGCCATGATGAACCTCGACGGTCAAACGCCCCAACAATTGGGCGCACCCCACGCCAACGTGGATATCGCTACCCTTCCTCTGGCGGAACGATGGATTCTATCGCGCTATCACCAGGTGGTGAAGCAAACCCGCGATTACATCGACAACTACGGTTTGGGTGAAGCGGCCAAAGGGTTGTACGAGTTCATCTGGGGCGACTTCTGCGACTGGTATATCGAGCTTGCCAAACCTCGTCTGCAAAAGGAAGTGGGCGATCGCAAGCTGACCCAACAGACCCTCGCCTACGTTCTGGAAGGGATTCTGCGACTGTTGCACCCCTTCATGCCCCACATCACGGAGGAGATCTGGCAGACGTTGACCCAGAGCAACGCCGAAACCACCAGCGACAATGGCAGTCAGGCAAAACCCAACGTTCTAGCTCTGCAAGCCTACCCCGCAGTGGATGAGGGGCTGATTAACCCAGAGTTAGAGCAACAGTTCGACCTGCTGTTTGGCACAATCCGCACAATTCGTAACCTGCGGGCTGAGGCGGAGATCAAACCCTCCATGAAAATTCAGACTATTTTGCAAACGGAAAATGTCCGCGAGCAGGAGATCCTCACCGCTGGGCAGACCTACATTCGCGAGTTAGCCAAAGTCGAGAACCTGACCATTATTAGTGGTGAACCGCAAACCGCAGTTGCCGATTCCCCAACCGGGGCGATCGCTGACAGTCCTGACCTGGAGGAAACGACTCCACCCCGTCGCCGACGCTTGTCCTGGTTGACCCAAAACCGCAAACCGCTGACCAATGCTCTGCTGTTGTCTGGGGCGTTTCTGCTGTTCAAGCTGACCCTCGATGTGCTCAACACCGTACGCAATCTGGCGATTATTGCTCCCATGCTGGAGCTAATCGGCTTTGGCTACACGGTCTGGTTTGTCTACCGCTATCTGTTGCGATCGCGCGATCGCCAGGAGCTAGCTGCAAACCTCAACAGCTTGAAAACTCAGATCGTCGGTAAACTGGACACGGAGCCTCAAGTTTCTGGGGCTCCAACTCCTACGGTTCCTCCTGCTCCCACGGCTCCTTCGATCCCCGACCAACAAATGTTTGCGGGTGTAGTGGGCACTGTCCAGGTTTTGATTCCCCTGGCAGGTGTTGTGGATGTCGAGGCACTTCAGGCTAAGCTGAGGAAAGATTTGGCAAAGGTGGAAGCCGAAGCGAAGGCATTGAGCGATCGCCTCAGCAATCCTAACTTTGTGGATCGTGCCCCGGCGGACATTGTTCAAGGGGCGAGGGATGCCCTGGCAGAGGCACTCAAGCAAGCGGAAATTTTGCGCGATCGCCTACTGCGTCTGTAATCCCTTTTCGGTTATGGTGTCTATCATGTCAGGCGTGTATTTTGAAGGAAAATAACCAAACGTATCGAAAAAATAGTCCGGTTGGACGGGTGCTTTGTCTGTGAGTTAAAGTCAGAAGGTATCTACCGATGTCCTGCTCAGGTTTTCCTGTCTAAGGCAGGGGCTATGCAGATTAGCATATCCTGAGCCAAGTTAGCCCTATCAGTCTCCTCAGTTTCTGCGATTTCTTCACATCTTCACAGAATCGAAACATACTAAGCGAAATCTCTTAGAGGATATGAAGATATACTGTGTTTCAAGGATTGGTTAATCTTTTTATCGATGCTATATCTGGCTCAGGTGCATACAAATGATGTTGGAGGCAAGACATCTCTCAAGTTGCTTGCTCAGCATCAGTCTGAGCACGCTTGGGCGGTGTTGACCCAGCCCGAAGTGGTGTACTCAACCGAAGCCAGCGACTACAACGAAGGCACGTTGGTTTTAGTTGAGCTATCGAGTACGAAACAGATTAAGAGTTTAGAAAACGCAACTCCCTGGTTGTTGAACGTCATTGAGCAGTATTTATCGCTCGATATTACGCCCGCGTTGCTAGAGCAAGAAGTTCAGCGGGCTGAGCAGTGGCGACAGTCCCTCACGTTGCAGAGCCAGGAATTGGGGAGGCGATCGCTGGAGATGGAGGCTCGCCGCGATCAAATTCAGGAGTTGGAAGAAAATCTCAAGCAGGATCGCAAACAGCTAGAGCTGCTCGCTGCCGAAACGGAAGCCCGTCGCGAACAAATCCAACTGGCAGAGGAAAATTTGAAACGTGAACGCAACCAGATCGTTGAGATGGAAGAAAATCTCAAACGCGAGAAAAAACAACTCGAACTCCTGGTTGCCGAGTTAAAAGCCAATGTCAATCATCGTTCGGCTGGCTAAAAAGCGGTTCATGGTCAATCGCTCATAGTTGATGATGGGAGCGAACCAAGAGTTTTGGCGGTTTTAACCGCTGCTACAGGAGCACAATCATCTGTGTCAGTTGATTGAAACCCGCACCTTCCAGAGTCCGCGTCGGCGGACTTGGTTCTGATAGTCGTGAATTTATTCGCCAGGCTCCTAAACCAAACTGACGTTCCGTAGTTTGCGAAGGTGGGCTTGGTGTCAGTAGCCGTAGATTCATTCTCTGACGATTGACTACTGACCACTGACCCTTGACTGCAAATTAGCGATCGCCCCTATCGTGCTGTTGCCTTAGGTAATGCCGCTTGAGGCTGTTTGGCGATCGCCCCGTTTGAAAAACCACTTCGCACGGCTTTGTGGCCGTTCTGGGATGTCTCTTCTGGCAACAAAAACTCTCGAATCAGGCGAGCGGCTGCCCGTTGTGCCAATCCTCCAGCGATTCGCTGTCCCATCTGTTGGGTTTCTGGTTTTCCTAACAGACGAGGGATCAACGGTAGTAGCTGAGTTGCATCGAATCCAGGGGTTTCCTGTAAAATCGCCACAATTCGCAGAATGTGGTCGAGGTTGTTCTTTTGTCCGTTGGGGTTGACCGTAGCATCATGAGCGGTCGGTTTATGCCCATTCAAGTTAAACCGCTCTCGCACCCCATTGGTAAACCGCTTTAAGGTGGTGTAGCCAAAGTTATCAATGCCTTTGATGATTTCCTCAGTCAGATATTCTCGGATGAACTCTCCACGCTCTGAAAAGAGGAAATCGACTGCCTGATCTAAGACCTGCGTCAGGTCATAATCCTGGCTATCCCGCGCATTTCGCAGCAGGTTTTCCAGACGGTTCCAGCGGAAGTTGCCATCCTTGAACAGCAAATCGCGCAGGGACGATCGCAACTGGGGCGAAGGGTCTGTTAACAGCCGCTTCGAGATGTAGGGATACGCCTTACTTAACACTTTGAAGTTTGGATCAACGTTGATCGCGATCCCTTCTAGCGTCACCAGCGATCGGATGATCAGCGCATAATAAGCAGGCACCCGGAATGGATACTCGTACATCAACGCCGAGAGTTGATCCGTAATGCTTTTGAAGTTCAACTCGGCAACACTGGCTCCCAAAGCATTGCCAAACACATTGGCGAGTGCCGGGATGATCGGAGTCAGATCAGTGTCGGGGCTAAGAAATTCTAGATTGACGTAATCGTGGGCTAATCCCTCAAAGTCACGGTTCACCATGTGAACCACAGCTTCAATCAAGCCATAACGCTGCTCTGGCTTGACCTCACTCATCATGCCAAAGTCGAGGTATGCCAACTTGCCATCAGGAGTCGCCAATAGGTTTCCAGGATGGGGGTCAGCGTGGAAAAATCCGTGTTCCAACAATTGCCGCAACGAGCACTGCACCCCAACATCAATTAAGTAGGCTGCGTCTACACCCTGTGCTCGAATCGCAGCGGGTTGAGTGAGTTTAGTCCCGGTGATCCACTCCATGGTGAGCACCCGACGGTGCGTGTATTCCCAATAGATGCGCGGGACGTAGATATCTTTCAGGTGCCCATAGAGTTTGGCAAACCGTTCGGCGTTGTGCCCCTCGTGGGTGTAGTCCATTTCCTCAAAAATCCGGGCACCAAACTCATCCATAATGCCCACCAGATCACTACGGATGCGTTTAAAGGACTTGGTTGCCCAGATGGCTAGTTGCCGCAGAATGTGGATATCGAGGGTAATCAGTTGTGCTAAACCGGGACGCTGCACCTTCACAGCAACTGTTTCACCGCTTTTAAGTTTGCCTTTATAGACCTGACCCAAGGAAGCGGCCGCGATCGGGTGCGGTGACAACTCGGCGTAGATATGTTCTGGGCGATCGCCCAACTCTTCCTCAATGAACTGAAATGCGACCTCATTGGGGAAGGGCGGCAATTGGTCTTGTAATAGAGTCAGTTCTTCGAGATAACGGGGGGGCACCAGATCAGGACGGGTTGAAAGAGCCTGCCCAATCTTGATGTAAGCGGGACCCAGACGAGTCAGGATCTCTCGCACCTGTTGTGCTCGGCGAGGTTGATTCTTTTCAATCTGTCCGGTCTGCCGATCCCACCAGAGGCGCAACCCAAAGACCAGAAATCCCCAGACAATAATGAATGCCCGTCTCCACACTGGGAAAGGTCTGTTGCGATAAAAGTCCGCGATCGCCACCGGGTCGTAACGCAGTGCTTCGTCATCCCCTGCGTAAGCAGAACCCAATCGGGATTGCCCACTCGCAGGCACCCGCTGATCAGAATCGACAATAACCACTGATGTATCAGGGGTGGGATCAAGCACGGTTGAGGTCGCAGTTGGCATAGCTCTGGTAGGAATCAACGATAAAAGGACTTAGCAAACCAAACCGGAAGTGCAAAGTAAAGGGCAACCTCCAGAGCTATGCTGTATAGCTCTGTAAAGCATTGTAACAGTCTCCTCAGGTATCCTCATCCATCTTCATAACGATAAATGAGTGCTCACAGTGCCCAGACAGATAGAATTTGGCTTGGTCTTCTTTGAGGCTACAGTGGCTAAGCTGCCTTTAACGAAGCACTTGTAGTGGGAATTTCCGTAATCGTTGAGTCGGAAAGGCGATCGCTGAAATGGGATGTAAACTTCTTCAAACTGTGCCTTAAACTTCTCAAACAGCCCTCAAACTTTTCCAAACAACCACTAAACTGAAGAGTGAGTACATGTGTTTCGTGCCATCCGTTTCCCCCCGGTCAATGGTGATTCATGCTAATCTCCCTTCAAATCGAAAACTTTGCCCTGGTTGACCGTTTAGAGTTGGAATTTGGCTCTGGATTCAATGTCTTAACGGGTGAAACTGGTGCTGGAAAATCTATTATTTTGGATGCACTCGATGCAGCGTTGGGCGGTAAAGTCAATAACCGCGCCGTTCGCACGGGTGAAGAACGGGCTATTGTCGAAGCGACCTTTGACCTCGACCCTTCACTCATTGCGTGGCTGACTGAACAACAAATTGAACTGGTTGATCAGATGACCCTGGTGTGTAGCCGCGAGTTGACGGTGAGTCGGGGCAACGTCCGTAGTCGATCGCGGGTCAATGGCGTGCTGGTTAACAAACAGCAGATGGAGTTTTTGCGCGATCGCCTGGTCGAGATCACCGCGCAGGGACAAACCGTGCAACTGGGGCAACCCAACCTCCAACGCGAATGGCTCGATGCCTTTGGGGGCAGAGACTTGATGCAACAGCGTGAGGTGGTTGCCGCCGCCTATGCCGCTTATCAGTCTGCCTCGCAGGCGTTGGAGAAACGTCGCCAGTTTGAGCAGCAACGCCTGCAACAGTTGGATTTGTTTGAATATCAAGCCAAGGAACTGCGGGAAGCCAACTTGAGCGACCCGGACGAGTTGACTCAGCTAGAGCAAGAGCGCGAACGCCTCAGTCATACGGTTGAGTTGCAACAACAGAGCTATCAGGTCTATCAGGCGATCTACCAGAACGATAACGGGGGTGAAGCCTGTGCCGACCTGTTGGGCAGAGCCGAGAGCTTGCTGATGGACATGGAGCGGTATGATCCGCAGATTCAGCCCATTTTAGAGATGGTGAGCTCGGCTCTGGCGCAAGTCGAAGAAGCCGGACGTCAGATCAATATGTATGGCGAAGGCTTGGAAGCTGACCCGGATCGATTGCAAACGGTGCAATCCCGGATTGGGCAACTCAAGCAGATTTGTCGCAAATATGGTCCTACCCTGGCGGAGGCGATCGCCTACTCGCGCCGACTCAAATCAGACTTGGAGGAACTCACAGGCGGAGAACAGTCGGTTGAAGTGTTGGAGCAAAACTTCAACCAGCGGCAAAGCGAACTCAAGCAGGTCTGTGATCAGTTAACGGAGTTACGCCGCACCACCGCCAAAGCGTTGGAGGAGTTGCTGCTGAGCGAACTCAAACCTCTGGCGATGGAGAAGGTGCAGTTCCGGGTGGAGATTGTCAATTGCCCGCCGACTGCCTACGGAGCCGATCGCGTCACATTCTTGTTTAGCCCCAACCCTGGGGAACCGCTGCAACCGTTGACCGAGATCGCCTCTGGTGGTGAGATGAGCCGATTTCTCTTAGCACTGAAGGCATGCTTTACCCAGATCGACTCTGTCGGCACAATGGTCTTCGACGAAATCGACGTGGGTGTTTCTGGACGAGTCACTCAGGCGATCGCTGAGAAATTACATCATCTGGGCTTACGCCATCAGGTGCTCTGTGTGACGCACCAACCGATTGTGGCAGCGATGGCAGACTTCCATTTCCGGGTCAGCAAACAGGTGATTGATCACCCTGGAACGACGGTTACCCCAACAAAACGTAGCCGCAGCAAAGCCAATGGTAGTCAACCTGAAGAAGCTGTTGCCACCGCCACTGCTGTCGATGATGTGAGAACGGTCGTCCGGGTGGAACGATTAGACCTGCCTCAACGTCGAGAGGAATTGGCGCAACTGGCAGGGGGTAAATCGGATCAGGATGCGATCGCCTTTGCAGACTCGCTGTTGTCTCAAGCGGCGAGTAGCCGTTCGACGGCCCAGGCAAAGTACAACCACCCCAACCATGCCCCTGCGGCATCAAACGGGAGTGCCTCTTCTGCACCCGTTGAGACGGTTGAGCCAAACGAAAAGCCTGATTTGCAACCAACCCCCACTGCGAAACCTGCGACTGCTGCGAAATCCAGATCTCGCGCTAAACGATAAGGAGATTGCCAGAAAATAAAATACCTGTAGGGGCGTTTCGCGAAACACCCCGATCAAAAACCGATTGGTAATTCGTTCTCAGAAATCTCCTACCGTTATGGTTGGGTTGTGTCTACGATTCTGAATGCTTGAATGAAGTGTGTTGGATGCAATCCTATGTCCAGTATGACTATGAGGTACGCGATCGCTGCGATCGCCTTTGTGTTCGCTAGCTCGATCGGTAACGCAGCAATTGCTCAATCTCAAGAAGACTTACAACGCCTGATTGAAACGGGGTCTTGTCCCTCCTGTGACCTCGACAATGCTGATCTCAGTGGCTTAAATCTGACTCGGGCTAATCTGCGAGGGGCTTCGTTGATTGGAGCGAATCTTTCAAACACCAATCTCACCCGCGCAGATCTCAGCAATGCCCTGCTGAATACCGCAAACCTCAGTGGCGCAAACCTGCGTTTTGCTGTTTTGAGAAATGCTACCCTCCAGGGAGCCAGAATGAACCCTGCGGCTGATTTTACTGGAGCTAACCTGGATGGAGCCGTTATGCCCAACGGTAACTTCCGCCCGGTGACACCTGTTGAGCCATGAGATAGAACAAAAAATTTGGGATTAGTTCTCTAAGCTCGGACCCAATCAATAACTGAAGAGAAGAATCAGTAGAAACGGAACGGCGAAAAAAGGGCGATCGCCACACGTTCTTTAATAGCGTCTTTCCACATTAATAATTCACTATTGGTTGTTGCTAAATGCAAGTGGGGCGTTAATCCAATGCTCGATGCGAGCGGGACGTTAACCACATGCGAGCGGGACGCTAACTGAATGCGAGCGGGACGCTCACACTACGAGTTGGGGGGCAGGTTACTCCAGAAATAGGGATAGGTTTCAGAAGGGTTGATAAAGAAATTCCTTCTTCCCTCTTTCCTACCTCGCTCCAAACCCGGCTTTTTTCGCCTTCTCCTTGCCTTTAGGCTTGGATTTATTGACCTCTTTTACCGCTTCGTCAAAGAGTGTGTGCAGATGCAGAGGAACGCTGGCGATCTCTGGTAGCTCTGGTTCTACAGGCTTGCCATACTCCTGAAGCAAAGAGGACAGGTCTTGCTCCAGTTGAAAGTTGGGGCGATCGAGAACGGTTTGCAGCACTTGCTCTAAACCTTCTGGGTGATGTTGAGCCAGTCGTTGCCACACAAACGGGGTGATCGTTGATGTTTCAAGATAATGGCGAACTAACGGTTCTGCATTAGTGGTGGGTTGTCCATCCGGGTTGGCAAGGATTGCTTTAAATTTTTCGTAATTGGGCAGCATAATTTGCCCCCATCGAGGATGGGTCAATACAGTCACTTGTTCAGCCTTCTTGAGGGTGTCAGGCAACTGAATTTCAGGCAGTGCCATCTTGCTTGACCCTTTGCTAGAGCCATTATTTGAATTCTTTTCTCGTCGCTGTTTCAGGGCTTGGGCTAAATCTTTAGCATCGACTCCAGCAGCTTGAGCGGCTTCATTCAGCTCGGCTTCGTCGAGATCAGCTTCATCCACATCAATATCAATCATCAGATCCTCAAGCGAGGTTGGCTCCTCTAGCCCAGCTTCAGTAAATTGCCGCTTCAGCATAAACTCGCGGAACTCGTCCATCTTCTGGTTGAGTTGATATCCCGGCAGGGTTACTTCATCGCCCCCAAAGAACTCCACGAAGGCATGGTGATAACTCTCCACCGATCCCCATGCGGCTTCTAACAAATCTGGAGCATCAGCGTAGAGAAAAGGCTTGTGGTGTTCTTTGAAATTGCCGATCGCCACAGCTAGTTTGGGTTTCCCAAGTTTTCCAAGCAGGGTAAACGTTGTCGAAAACATCCAAATATCATCGGCGATCGGGGCGAGTCGAGCCAAAACAATTTCTCCCGGTTTGAGCCGAATTGCCATGTCGGATGAAGCTTGTGCCTGACTGAGTTTTGCGGTGTAGTGCTTTGCCGTCAGCCAATTCATGAGCTCAATGCCATCAGGAGAAACCGTCTCAATGGCAAACAGCCCAGTGAACGTGCGTCGCCACTGCTGCAAGAGTTGGTGGTCTACATCCGTGAATTCTGTTGCCTGTTCCCTCTCAAAAAGGTCTAACGGGGTGTGCTCTCCGATTCGTCCTTCGACTAAAAATGTATCCACAATCAGGTCTTGGGCTACTTTTCCTCGTTTGAGATAATCAGCCACATAGGTTTCAAGTGCTTCGGCTAATTCCCCTTCTGCATCAAACACAAAATCGGTAACGCTCTGTTTTAACGCCCATGCTCTCTCTAAAATTGCATCAACCATAGGGGATTTGCTTGCTGAAAGGGTTCAGTCCTTTAACTTATGAATTTGAAAGACTAGTTTTGAGCCTTTAACTCACCCCTATTAAACCCTTACGCCCTGGATTTACTGATGCCCCCAAAGATAGAGAGGGGCTACTAATGCTACATCTCCGTATACGGAATCGCGATCGCCGTATTTATACGGAGGAAAAAATCAGAGGATATACCCCTTTTAAGTCTTCTAATTTCACCGATGTAGCGTGGCATTACTGACTATTAAGATTTAATGACAATCGAGTAATGCATTCCATTGATTTAACTCTATTGATTTACTCTATCCACTTCAAAAAATGCCCCTTCACCATAGCCCCCCTCACTCATTACCCAGATGAATTGTCAGGACTTGATCATGAGACTTTCGCCTTTCACCAGCTACTACATCTGCAAACTTTTACGGCAAAATATTGATCACCTCAAGTGGATCGTGGCACCAGGCGCAGGGCTGCAAGCAGAACCTTGGGGAAACTTGGATGCAGTTCTGACTAGTCTTTATTTAGAGGAATTTGAGATTGCAGTGGTCATCAAGCGGCTAGAGCGGCTTGCCGCATACCACCGCACCCTGATTGAGCAAACTCTACAGCCTACTCCTGTGATTGCAGCTGAAATTGATGAAACCGAAGTCACCATTTTTTGGTTACTTGGGTTCAAAGTCAAGCCAACCTCCAATCGCTATTTCTCGCAGGCACTGGCGGGGTGAACTCAAGCCAGATCAGGCAAGCGCACAATATCGCTCAACACAGCGCACAAAGATTTCAACACCGATGCCGAGAGCAATTTCGTCAAAGTCAAAGCGAGGATGGTGGTGAGGGTAGTCGAGTCCTTTAGTGGCGTTGGCGGATCCCAGGAAGAAGAAACATCCCGGCACCTCTTGCAGGAAGAAGGACATGTCTTCACCACCCATCGTTTGACACTCAGGAACAATGCCAAGGGGAGTTTCAATCACATTCTCAACAACTGAAGTCACCAGGTTAGTGATGGCTTCGTTATTGATGACAGGTGGGTACAGCTTGCGATAGTTCAACTCGTACCTCGCGCCATAGCTTTGACAAATACCAGCAATAATTTCTTCAAACCGTTGGTTAAAGAAATCTGTTAGTCCCGGATCAAAATAACGGACAGTGCCACTGAGTTCAGCCGTGTCAGCAATTACATTGAGAGCGGCTCCCGCATGAAACTTGCCAACCGTCACCACGCCCGACTTCAATGGGTCAAGATTGCGAGCAACGATGGTTTGCAGCGCACTGACGATTTGAGCACCCACCACAATCGAGTCAACCGTTTGATGGGGCATGGCTCCATGTCCACCCTTGCCCTGAATGATGCAGTCGAACAGTTCTACAGCCGCCATCATCGCTCCGGTGCGAACGCCAACCGTACCGACAGGGAGATTATTCCACAGGTGTAACCCGATAATGGCATCTACATCCGGATTTCGCAGCGCACCCTGCTCAATCATGGGTTTTGCCCCACCCGGGCCTTCTTCGGCGGGTTGAAAAATAAATTTGACGGTGCCTGCAAACGTGTGCCGATGTTTTGAAAGATAGTAAGCGGTTCCCAGTGCGATCGCCACATGACCGTCATGCCCACAGGCGTGCATCATGCCATCGTGCAGCGAGCAATAGGGCACTTGATTTTCTTCTTGAATCGGCAGTGCATCCATATCAGCCCGAATGGCTAACACAGGTCCGGGTTGGGTGCCGTGGATGACCGCTACAACCCCTGTTGTCGCGATTCCCGTCTGATGATCAATACCCCACTCCCGTAACTTACGAGTGATGAATTCAGCGGTGATATGTTCTCGAAACCCCAGTTCGGGGTACTGATGGAGCGATCGCCGCCATTGCACCAATCGAGGCTGAAGCGTGCGAATTTCTAGACGAACCCTGGAAAGCTCGGTAGATAGGGGAGTCAGCGAAGTAAAAACCATTGCTTATTAAATAGGATTTTTCGCTAAAGGTACGTGTAACCCAGAGGGTGGGGGTCTGACCCATCTTTACTGATTGTGACACCTGCCTCTTGAATTTTCCAATCCAAAAGACTAGTGATATTTGCCTGTGATAGGCAGCGTTTTCAACGCCAATTAGGCATTGAAAGAATTACGGATCTCGAAACCATCCGGTTGTTGTCATTCTTTCCTGAAGAAGTGATCGTCAGGTTTTGTGGTTTGTATCAAAAATTACAAATGTTTAATACACCCCATTTAGTCTGATGGTAAAACTGACCCTCAGGCGTTGAACATCCGCCTTTAGCCAGATCAACTCTGTACAGCAGCCCAGGCAATCAGTCCGGATGGAGTGCAAAATTAGGTGCATCCATTTCCGCTCATTTAAGTTGCCCATTCAGCAGGATTCACTCCAATGGAGCGAACTGAAGCAGGACATTTACAGTAGACGTTGGAAATTGGGGTCAATCGAAGCTAGCACCCGATTTAATTCACCTCTGAACTTTAATTCACCTCTGAACGATGTCTTTTTGACTGGGTCTTTGTAGATTCAGGATTGTAGGTTCAGAATAGATTCAGGATGAGAGTTAGCCTTATTAATTCGATCCTTCAAAGGCGAACGATAGATGGGCGTTAGCGCGCTATTTAAGTAATATTTTATACTTCTAACCTGGCACTGGCAACGGCAGTAGTCTTTCTACATCTAAACTTGACACGAGTTGAGCCAGCTTAGATAAATCAGTCAGGTCTGCAATGTAGGGCATACAGCCCAACACTGGCTTTTGAGTCAGGGATTGAATCAACGAAGGGGATGCCCACTCTAAGATGTTATCTTCGGTGCAGGGTTGGACGCAATTGAGCACAATGCCTTTTAAGTAAGCTTTACTTTGTTGAGCCAAAGCCACCTGCGCTACCGCCTGGGCGATCGCCCCCGGTTGGACAGGCACCACTAACACAATGGGAATGCGCCAATCCCACGCCAGATCTGCCAGGGTGGTTTCAGCGGTAACAGGGGTTCCCAATCCGCCCACCCCTTCGATCAGAACAAAATCTCGGCTCTGGCAGAGAGCGTCAAAAACGCGCCAGACCTTCTCTAATTTAATCTTTTGCCCTTCTCGTGCAGCTGCGATCGGTGGCACCAGCGATGCCTCAAAGCGCAGTGGTGTGATCTCATCGGGGGATTGGTGTAGGTCTAAGTGTTGGGCATAGCGATCGCGATCAGCATCCCCTACTCCCACGTCGATCGGTTTCATCACCCCTAGCGATCGAGGGAGACAATAGGTTTGCCAATAGGCAGCTAGAGCCATCGTTAAGACAGTTTTTC
This sequence comes from Oscillatoria sp. FACHB-1407, assembly GCF_014697545.1. GTDB lineage: Bacteria > Cyanobacteriota > Cyanobacteriia > Elainellales > Elainellaceae > FACHB-1407. The sequence goes on from NZ_JACJSA010000017.1 coordinate 159,195, forward strand.
CCACGCGGGTATCAGTGCCCGCTATCAACAGTGCATTCAAAATAAACCCTACTGACTATCGGTAACGCTGACTCTTAAGGTAAAGTCTACCTCCTGATTACCCAGCACATCAATGGCATAGTCTCCACTTTCGGGTAATTGCGCCTGCCAGAAGACTACACCCGATGCATCTTCTACCAATTGTCCATTGGGGTAATAGATATTGAGTGATCCTGCACCCTCAATCAGTTCAACATTGAGGATTTGACCTGCACGAGCATTCACCAGATATCGCTGAATCAAGAGGTCACTCGCCCGGTCAGACACTTCGGTTTGAGTTTCCCCATCCGGGAAGTTGAGCCGTTGGGTGTTGACTTCCGGTTCAGGGGGTGGCGTTGGGGTGGGAGTCGGGGTGGGAGAGGGTTCCGGAGCCTCCAAGTTAAGGTTAAGTCGGTAGTTCGTGCGATCGACCCCTTGCACTGGGCTTAATTGCAAGTAGTAGTCGCCGTTAAAGTTGAGGGTTCCTTGCCACGATTGGACTCGGTTGGAGCGATCGTCTACTAACTCTCGATTGGGGGCTAATACCGTCATTAGCACCCCTTCCCCTTCCAGGTCGGCAGATAAAATTTCGCCCTGTTCCGCTGAGATGATATAGGTAATTGTCTCATTGGCTCTGAGACTACCCTCTGCGGTCGTAGCTGCCCCCGGTGCGAGATTTAACCGTTGGCTAAATTGAACGGGTTGGCTGGATTGGGTTGGAGTGGGAGTCGGGGTTACTGAAACCGTGACGCTTGGTGTCGGAGATGCAACGGGAGTCGGTTGAGTATTCAGAATCGCACTCACCACTGCCCAGGCTCCAATTCCAGTGACCACTGCCAGTCCCATGCCAATGCCAATGACTGCCCAGGGGTTATCCCACACCGACTGCTCCGTGGCTACGGGAACCATGGGGTCAGGGTTGCGGGGATTGCGTCCTACGGGAGCCGGATCAGGGCGACGACCTACCGCTAACGTTTGCATCTGCGAGACATTGGGTTGGGGGGCTGTACCGACGGGTGCGCCAGCAGTTGCCACAGGCATAGATGGGGGCATCGCTGCTGGGTTGAGCATTGCCTGCAAGGCTTGAGCAACTTCACTCACCGACTGATAGCGATCGCCCGGTCGATAGCTCAACATCCGGTTCAAAATCTGAGCAAACCCCGGACTGACATTCACCAATCGCTGCCAGTGCCAGGTCAGATTGACATCATCGTAGAGTTCCTGGGGTTCTCGCCCGGTCAGCAGCACGATCGCAGTCACCGCCAGAGAATAAAGGTCACTGTTGGGATACGCTCGCCCAGTCTGCATCTGCTCACTGGGGGCATAGCCCAACTTGCCAACCGTGGTCGCCTGCGTCATGGTTTGGGTCGCCTGCACGCGGGTAACAATCTCTTTGACCACACCAAAATCAATCAACACCGGAAGCTGGTCTTGTTGCCGCAGGATAATGTTGTCGGGGGCGATGTCGCGATGAATAATACCCTTACTGTGAATGTGAGCCAGGACTGGGAGCAGTTGTCGCACCAATAGAAGAACTTCGGCTTCAGAAAACGCCAGTCCTTGCGGTTTGCGCTCATTTAACAGGGTGCGGTAAGTCTTGCCATCGACGTAATCTTGCACGAGAAAGAGCCGCTGGTTTTCCTCAAATGTGGCGCGAAATTGAGGAATTTGAGGATGTTGAATCTGATAGAGAATTGCCGCTTCGCGTTGAAATAGCTCTTTCGACTTCTCCAGGGCATACGCTCCGATCTGAGTCGGAATAAACTCTTTAAGAGCGCACTTTTCCTGGAAGCGTCCTAAATCCTCTGCCAAGTAGGTACGCCCAAAGCCTCCCTGACCCAGAATGCTGAGCAGACGGTAGCGATTTTGTAAAACAGTTCCAGCAGAAATAGGTGGTTGCATGGCAGATTGAGTCAGCCCTCACAAACAAAACGCTCAATTCGTCACAGATCGCGATTCGTCTCCTATGGAGAATCGATTCACCATAGTGGAAACACGATGCCTTAGCCAAAATCCGGTAAGGCAAATGGTTCATCTCGTCATGAGCTTAGTACTGCTATTCACAGATAGAGTTCGGAAATAAAACCAGGGAGGTGTGGGAGCTATGCCCCCAAGCAGGGGTGGAACCCCTGCACCCGAAATTCCCACCCTTGATTTGCGACGAGTTGTACTTAGTATTGCTCATAAGACGGACATTTCATCATAGCGTTCGGAATCCCCTTTTGCTGAGAGTTCCAGTTGCCTAGAAATATTAAAAAATTCTGTCGATTATGCTAACTTTTATTAAGATTCCCCACCTACTCCTACGAGGAAATGTGCGATGTCTTTCGAGATCCCAGAGTCAGTTAAAGTTTGGAGCCAATTTGCTCATCCCATCATGATGTGGGCGTTGTTGGCACTCACCCTCTATGCCCTCTACTTAGGGGTTCAAATTCGTCGTACCCGCTCTGCCCAAGGAGATCAGAAGAAGCAGTTGATTCAGGGGCGGTTTAACATTAAACATCACCAGATTGGCTCTGCCCTGCTGACCTTTATGGTGTTAGGCACTCTGGGAGGAATGGCAGTTACCTACATCAACAATGGCAAGCTGTTTGTCGGACCTCACTTATTAGTCGGTCTGGGAATGACAGGGTTGATTGCAGCTTCTGCCTCGTTGACTCCTTTTATGCAGAAAGGACACGACTGGGCACGCTATAGCCACATTTTCTTGAATGCGGCGTTGGTTGCGCTGTTTGCCTGGCAAGCGGTGAGTGGGATGCAGATTGTGCAGCGGATTGTCGATAAGATGTCGGGTGTTGCTTAATATAGCTTTGGTCTGAAAGCGTAAGGCAAGGATTTAAGTCGTGATGATGGGAGAGCTTCCTGATTCGCCTCTGCCCCCTTGCATGTGAATTTCTGTAAGTTTGAACTACACATCAATACCTGAGTAACGTCAGCTCGGTTTAATGTTTGATTGTGGCGGATCACTGGGTAGGGGCGTTTCACGAAACGCCCTTACGGAATTATGTGTAGCGAAGCCAATTCAAATGGGTATCAGTTTAATTTAAGACCCTGGCGAATGAATTTGCGGCTATCAGAGCCAAGTCTGCCTTCGCAGACTACCAAAAATCAAGGGTTAGACGGAACCGGCACAGGTTGGTTTTGTTCCGATAGCTGTGGTTTCAACCGCCAAAATCCTTATCCCGAATTCACGTTGAGTAGGGGCGTTTTGAGAAACGTCCCTATTCTTATTTTGTGGCTCCTATTTTTTCAATTGCTCTTTTTCGTTTGCCAACTCTGTACCCACCAGACAGGCATCCGTTAAAGTCGTGCCGTTCAATGTGGCTCCTGAGAGGTCGGCGCACAATAAGTTGGCTCGACTCAGATTCGCTCCTGCCAGGTTTGCCCCCCGCAGGTCAGCTTCTTCCAGGTTTGCCTCAGTAAGCAATGCCCCTTGCAGGTCTGCTTGACACAAGTTTGCACCGTGCAAGTTAGCACTATTGAGGTTTGCCCCCCGCAAGTCGGCTCCGCGCAGATCTACTCCCTGCAAGTTGACTCCGGTTAAATTTGCCCCACTCAGAAAAGCTCCTGCAAAACAGGTGTTGCCAAGGCTGGCTTGCATCAGGTTGGCTCCCCGCAGATTGGCTCCGCGCAGGTCTGCCTCGATCAGGTCAGTCTGCATCAGGTTTGCCCCCAGCAGGTTTGCTCGCAGGTCTGCCCCGATGAGGCGAGCACCGATCAAATTGGCTCCATCCAGGCGAGAACCTGTGAGCTTAGCTCCACTCAAGTTGGCTCCGGTCAGGTTGGCTCCTGCCAGATTGACATTGCTGAGGTGGGCGTTGGGTAAATCTTCATCCTCCAGGTCGGCACCTGCCAACTGTTTTACTTTCCCGGCACGAATCGCTTCAATATCCATAGTGGTTTATCTGACGGAGGGGCTTGCGGGTGAACTGGATTCGTCGATGTAAGGCAGCAACTCGTCGTCGGAATGAGAATCGAGCAGCCAGATTCCAGCGGCAATTTTGGGCAGATTGACGGGCAGATTTAGCCCCTGCTGTAGACCCCCAACCAGGAGAGCAAGGGTTTCGACGAGTTTGGGATCCCAGCGATCGCCTGCTTCAGCTTGGCACGCTGCCAGAGCACTGGACAATGCTTCTGGAGGATAGGATGCGAAATTGCCAGGTTCGGTGTCAGGTGTGCGATGAGCGGCAAGGTGTGCCTGAAACTCAGCCACCAATCCCAACATTCTCGATTCCAGAGGGATTGCATCTCCCGCTAAACGAGCAGGTAGCCCAGATCCATTCCACCATTCGGTCTGGTGGGTAATGATAGTGGCGATCGCCTTCATGCGGTTCATCGTCCGGAGCAGTTGCGCCCCAGGCACCAGAGGACAGGCGAGAGGGACGGCATCCGGGTCATAACGATGGGTTGCACTGGGGCTTAACTCTGTCTCCTGCGATAGCGAGCCGATACGATGTAACAACCCTGCCAAGCGCAACCGATGCAGTTGCCAGGCTGGCAGATCGAGCAATTGCCCCAGAGTTTCTGCCAAGGTCGCGATCTCAGCTGCTGTCATCGGGTTGCTAATGTCGGTTTGGTCGATCAGTTGAGCAATGCGTAAAAAGGCTTGCAACTCATTGGACACCAGATTGTTATCTAGAAACCCCTGCCCCGGATAGGCGTAGGAGGGGGCGTTGTGGAGCAGATCTTGTTGACTAGCTTGCAAGTAATTCACAACGCGGGAGACGATGTCACCCAATTGCTCAGGGGTTGATACTCCAGCTAACCCCGTCTGGTAGTGGGATTGCGCTTTGATGGCTTGTAACTGGTCAGCCAGTTGAGTGCTCAGGGTGGGGTTATAACGACGGATATGGGCGATCGCCAGTTCAGCTGTCTCTTGCACCAGTGTAGGCTCAAACGTCCACAGCCCATAAAACTTGCGCTCTCGATCCATCTCTGGCACACCCGCCACTCCATAGTCTTCGGGGGTCAACTCCTGACACAACACCATCGCTGTGTAGCTGGGGGAGGCAATAATCAGGTGCCACTCCTGCGCAACCGGATCAACCGGGTCGAGGCTGACCAGAGCCACATTTGATCGCTGGCTGGTGGGATGTTCAGCAAAACCCGCATCGGGAGCCGCCATGATGACAATCTGTTGGGCGCGATCGGCGATTTCACCGTAGCGATCGGCTTCTTCGAGATACCACTTACCTCGCTGAAAGGCGGTGATCACGAGCGGTGAGTAGTTGTCGGTCAGAATCGAATCTTCAAGGGCATGACACAAAGACACCAGTGTGTTCTTGTAATACACGCCAAAGTTCAAAGATCGTTTGCCCGTTTCTGCGCCTTGATGCGCTTCTTTAAGCGTTTGTAAAATAGAGCCTTTTAACATGAGACGGCTGAGCAAAAAATCTTTGAGTGTGGACAAATAGATAGATTTTGAGGGAAATTATCGAGATTTTTGATACTCCTTATCATCGCAGATTTACTAGAGTCGTCAAACCCTGGAGGAAAGGATCAGGGATAAGGGGTAAAGGATAAAGGATAAGGGGTAAAGGCTAAAGGATGAGGGATAAAGGCTAAAAGGGGTGTGTCCAGAGTTTTGTATCAAGACGGGTGTGTCCAGAATTTTGTGCAAAACCCCATCCTGTCTTCGTTCTAACCCACCCGCGACTAAAGTGCGGGCTTATGGGATGAAGTCTGCTAAAGCAGACTAGGAGAAGTTCTCAGTCCACTTTAATGGACTTTGGAAGGTAGCCCACTATGGATGTGCGGGCAGATGGGAACGGTAACAGTCACACTTTAATTTACATAGCCACCACTGCTATACGGTTGTTTCGCGAAATGTCTCTACGGAGTTCATATGCTGGATCAGCAACATCTTTTAATGAACCCCCCCGTCATCTTGCGATTTTTATTTTTCATCCTTCATCCTTTATCCTTCATCCTTTATCCTTTATCCTTTATCCTTCATCCTTTATCCCTCATCCTTCATCCTTTATCCTTCCTTTCTACACTGCTCCTGCTAATTCCCGTGGTGTGTCAATTGGTGCAGTCAGGGCTTCCTCCAAGTCTGCTTTGCCCAACCGTTGCTCCAAAATGTTCATCACTTCACGTCCAAAGTCGTTGGGGTTTTGCTTCCAGGCTTGTAAGCAAACCTCTCCAAAGAAGGAACCAAGAGGCTCTGGGTTCCACAGCAGCTTACGCACAATCCAGGGCATATGGCTGAGGGGGTTGTAGCCCGGTTTCAATACGCCTTTTTTGAAAGCGTAATCCTCAAGATGGGTGTGAGGTTGTAAGCCAATGAAGAAGATGGCAGGTTCAACTTTGTCAGCCCCAAAGATGCTCTCTAACTCCCGGTGATAGGCGATCGTCTGGCGAATGGTGTCAAACGTTTCATCAATCACGTTAAAGGAGTAATTGATCGATACCAAGTCGTTGAACCCTGCGGATTTCAGATCACGGCAGTTTTGTAAAACTGTACGGAGGTTATAGCCCATCCGCATCTTTCGCACCAACTCCTGAGAACCGCTGGTGATGCCGATCTCAAAATAGTTCATCCCCGTTTTGACCATTAGGTCACAGAGTTTGGGCGTTAAGTTATCGGCTCGGATGTAAGCTGCCCAGTGAATATCGGACATTCCGGCATCCAGCACCTTTTGCAGCAACTCCTCGACATCGGCGATAAATTTGCGAGCGGGAATCAGTTGAGCGTCAGTAAACCAGAAGTTGCGAATGCCGCGATCGTAGAGTTGGCGCATTTCGCGCACTACCTCATCGGCTGGGTTGATGCGCACTTGCTTACCCTCTACAACGGTGTAAACGCAATAGCAGCAGTTATGAGGACAACCACGCTTTGTTTGTACGCCCACATAAAAGTCCTGCTCTTGCAGATAGTATTCAAACTCTGCCCAGATACTGGCGATGTAATCGTAGTTGCAGGCGGTTTTTTCAACGGGGGTCGGTTGCTCATGAATGAGGCGATCGCGGGGTTTGGTTTCTCCGGCGATGTAGCACCGCTCTCCAGAGATGTCCTGCCCTCGCAACAGCTTCTCTAAGAGAGTTTCTCCTTCACCCACCGAGACAACCGTTCCTTTGGGCAGCAGGGTGTTGAGCTGTTCATAAAAAACGCTGACGGCACCACCGCCTACCACCAAACGCGCATCCGATGTGTAGCGTTTTGCCCGTTTTAGCCCCCGTTTGATTAGCCCCAGGTTGCGCCACAACTCAGAGTAATAGGAGAGCATCAGTTGTAGACCACCCATTGCCCCCCGCACCCGGAGCAGCGGATTGCGAGCGTAGTTGAACTCAAAGGCATTTTGCAACGGGTTGCCGCCCCGTCCGCCGACGGGAGCATAGATTTGAATGTCGCGCCAGGAGAAAACGAGGAGCGTTGGCTTAAAGTCGTCAATACGGCGATCGAGGGCAGAGGCAAAATCGAGGGGTGGAACTGTTCCCAGATCAAAAATCTGCTGTTCCACATCAGGAAAGCACTTATGAACGTGGTCAGCCAGATAAACAACCCCAATTGGAAAGATTGGATTGCAGGGAAGGCGGACGTAGAGGATGCGATTTAATGCCATTGGAGCCTGTGCAACACAAGGAAAGCTAAATTCATTAATTTAATTTCATATAACTTTACGATACCACTGACTTCTGTTGCCTGCACGAGAGCAAGGGGGATCAATATATTGCAAGGAATCAAGGAAAGTCATAAGAAATTGCCTTGCCCATCAAAAAAAGCTTGGTAGTCGGGTTTACAGCTAGCAGGGATCAGCCGATGTTAGGGTTGCTTATAGTCTTTCCTTATGGTGCTAAGCTCCTCAACTGTCATGGCTCAAATTTTTGATCCCTTACCGGCGGATTGCTCTGACCCAATCCTCTGTTGCTACGTGAACGCGACCAGCAAAATTCAAATTGCTCGTATTACAAATATCGCTAATTGGTATTTTGAACGGGTTGTTTTTCCAGGACAACGATTAATGTTTGAGGCGATGCCACAGGCGTTGCTAGAGATTCACACCGGGATGATGGCAAGTGCTATTTTATCAGACACAATTCCCTGCTATCGTTTGCAGTTGCAAGAAGAAGAGGAGTCTGAACCTGTTTCTGAGGCAATCAGTACGGGGTTGGGATTTAGCAAAGTGGCTCATGAGACTCGTGCTGCTGTTTCTGCTGTTGCGGAATAGCACACCGTTGGAGAATGGCTAGGTTCTGTTTAGGCTGATTCCCAGGTATTGAGGCGATCGCTGAGATAGCCTGAGAGCTCTTTAATTAGACTCAAGTTGTGTGTTCCCAGTTAATAACATTGCTCCTCTTAAGGTTTGCTTTTTATCATCAACTCATTTCTTGTTTCTCAACATTATTTCCTGTTGTTCTGTTTATTTAGTCCTTTCAGTTTTTTAGGCTACTACATACACAAATTTCTGCCTCCTGCCAAGATGAGATGCAGGGTTGTTTCAAGCGTTTGAGAATCAGGCATCCAGGTTCCTCAGATACTCCCTCCGCCAACAATCCGATACAGGCTTTGTCTTAGCCTTCTGCCGTCCAATCGCGGACAAGCAAGTCGGCACAATGCCTCCCATGCAACGTGATAAAGGAGGGCTAAGTTCAGTTTAGACCCCATAATGAAGGGTGTTGAGTTGAGCCGCGCACTCCGTTGAATCTTCCGTCGTTTTTATGGCTCTGGCGCATCGCTGCCTGGTCGATGGGTTTGTCGTTGTTAGCCTATGTGCTGTTGGCTGCAACAGGCACCGGGCTATTTTATACTCGTTCGAGCGGTGGTCAACGACCTGACTGGTTGCGATCGCTCCACTTTTGCATTGGGGCGACGATGATTGCCCTGGTTTTGCTGCTACTGGCGATCGGCATTGTGGGTACGCTGGGGCACTTTGGCAGTTTGGGACACTCGGCGCATTTGCCCGCCGGAATCATCGTCGTCTTGCTGACGCTGCTTTCGGGTTGGAGTGCAACGCAAATAAGCCCAGACCGAGCCTGGGCAAGAGTTGTGCATGTGGGCACTAATTTGGTTCTTTTCGTGGGGTTTGTGTTGGTCAGCCTCACCGGATGGATTGTGGTGCAGAAGTATCTGCCCTGAAGGGGTGAGGCATTCGGCAAGTAGATGCTGTAACTGAATTGCAACTCTACCGAACGCCTCACCCTGACATTACCTACACCAACACATTGGAGCCAATCGCCAGGTTGTTGGGGTTGACATTGTTGAGCGTGACCAGGGTGGTGAAGGTTGCGCCACCTGTTGTGCCGTTCTGGTCAACCTGTACCAGCGTGTTGGAACCAGAGCGAGTAAACCGCAGGAACCCATCCGCCACTGGATTGGAGCCACTATAGCCGAGGCTATCAAACAACGTGATCAAGTCGAGTTTGTCTTGAGTGGTGTTGAAGTCGGTGATGCGGTCAGTGCGATCGCCAAAGGCAGTGTAGGCAAACGTGTCGTTGCCGCTGTTGCCCGTTTGAGTATCGTTGCCGCTGCCCCCAATCAGAATGTCATTGCCGCTGCCCCCGATTAGCTCATCATCACCGTTACCACCGATCAGCGTGTCGTTGCCGTCGCGTCCGTTGAGGGTGTTGCGTCGGCTATTCCCGGTAATCAGGTTATCGAGGGAGTTCCCTGTACCATTGATAGTTGAGTTGCCTATCAAGGTTAGGTTCTCGATGTGATTGCTCAGCGTCCACGACACGGAGGATTGCACCAGATCAGTGCCCTCGCCCGCGTTTTCAGTGGTGCGATCGCCAGAGGTGTTGACGATATAAGTGTCGTCTCCTAAACCGCCGATCATCGTGTCGCGATCGCCTCTGCCATCGAGGAGGTCGTTACCACCCAAGCCAGTGAGCGTGTTCCGCTCATCGTTGCCGATGATCACGTTTGCTTCGTTGTTTCCTGTACCGTTGATGGAGTTGCTGCCTGTCAGGGTCAGGTTCTCAACGTTGGCACTGAGAGCACCGATGGAAACGGAAGAACGCACCAGATCCGTGCCTTCACCGGGGTTCTCATTCACCACATCGCCAACACTATTGACAATGTAGGTGTCATCGCCCAAGCCACCAACCATCGTGTCGTTGCCACCCTGACCATCCAGTGTGTCGTTATCACCTAAACCAGTCAGGATGTTGTTGGCATTGTTGCCAGTAATCACGTTTGCCAGATCGTTGCCCGTGCCGTTGATGGAGTTGCTGCCCGTTAGAGTCAGGTTCTCAACGTTTGCGGCGAGAGAGGCGATCGTGATGGAGGAGCGTACCAGATCCGTCCCTTCATTGGGGTTCTCAACAATCACATCCTCCACATCCACAATGTAGGTGTCGTTGCCCGTTCCGCCAATCAGGGTATCGGCTGCCAAACCTCCGTTCAGGGTGTCGTTGCCTGCCAAGGCGCGAATTTCGTCAGCCCGGTTAGTGCCCACCAGATTGTCATTACCGTTGGTGCCCGTAATCAGGTTGCTACCCTGTGTCACGGTAATGTTGACTGTGGCAGTGGAGGTCAACTCCTCCTTATCCTTCAAGGTGTAGGTGAAGCTGATATCCCCTTCAAAGCCAGGAGTTGGCGTGTAGGTGAAGGTATTGTTGCCGTTCTTGACGAGAGAGCCGTTAGCGGGGTTGGTGAAGGAGTCGATGACCAATGGATCGTTGGCATCCACATCGCTATCGTTTGCCAGTACGGGAATGACAACGGCTTGCAAGTCAGTGGTGCTAGCGACATCATTCGTAGCAACGGGAGCTTCGTTGACATTGGTCAATGTCAGAGTAAAGTTGGCACTGGCATCAGGCGTGCTCCCAACAGAGGCATCATCCACATTCACTGTGACTGCATAGCTGGGTTTAGCTTCAAAGTTGAGGGTAGTTCCAGCCTTCAGATACAGCACCGACCCATCAATTTCAAAGAAGCTGGCATCTGTGCCGCTGAGGCTGAGGACGTTAGTTCCCGATCCGTCATCGGTCACGTTAATGTCAGCTACCTTGATCCGGGTTGCCGTGTTGGTGTTTTCTTCTAGGGATGTTGTGGTGTTGGTAAAGCCAACGGCTGTTGGAGCCAAGTTCGATCGCGTCAGGTTTAGCCCCACAACAAGCGGATCATGATCCGAGGAGGCAAATGGATCGGCATTGTAGAAGCTAACATCCTGTTCATCCGACTTGAATTCCAGGTTGTAATTCAAAACCCCGGGTTCGTCGGCGTTGATGTGCCACTTAGCGACTCCCGTAACCTGGCTGGCAAGGCTGCCATTCGCCAGGGCATGATCTAGAGAACCCCATTGCCCACGGAACTGGAAGGAGTAGGAATCCGTACCAAACAGGCTGGTGTAGCCAGCATCAATGAGTGTGGTGATGGGATCTTCCAGGCGATAAGCGTTGAGGTCGCCCATGATCAGGTAATCCGGGTCGGGGGTTCCGGTGGGGTTAGTGGCTAACCAGGCTGCCAATTCCTGCGCCGCTTGGGTACGGGTTGCATTGGATAGGCTCTGTCCATCCCCCTGATCGGCATCGCCCGGTAGATTTGCTGCCGAAGCTTTGGATTTGAAGTGGTTGATGACAGCGGTAAAGGTTTCGCTGGTGGGCGCACCATTTGCCAGTCGCTCGAAGGTGACTGCCACGGGGGGGCGTTGTACACGGTTGGCATCGTCCTGGGCGAAAATACCTGTCTGGAGAACGGCAATGCTGGTGTTGGGGGCAACCCGAACCGCACTGGTTTTGTAAATGAACCCAACTGTAATCTCATCACCGCCAAGTCCCCCATTGGCATTTAGGGCGGAGGCGGGTGGAGTGATGAAGGCGTAGGTTCCGGCTCCGGCGATCGCGTTCAGGGCATCCACTAACCCCTGTACCGCACTGAGAGAACTATACCCGTCATTCTCCATTTCGTTGTAGCCAATCACATCCGCGTTTAGCCCCAGAATGGCTTGAACCGTCTTCGCCTGCTGCCGCTGGAATTCTGTCAGGTTGCTGGCTCCCCGTGGAGTGGGGAAGTCACCCCCGGTGCCATTGCCATTGAAGTAGTTGAGCAGGTTGAAGCTGGCAACACGGAGGGAACCGCCCACAGCAGGAGCCGCTGTTTCGCGCGGATTAGCGGCAGTAAAGTTGGCAGGGGTGCGAGTTTGGACGCGGTAGCCCTCGAAGCGGTGGTCGAGAACGCCACTGATGGAGGCGATCGTGTCGCCTCCCCGCAGGGTGTTGGTAGCACTTAGGGGTTGCCCATTGCGCGCATGGATGACCGTGGCGGGGTTTTGGGTGTTGCTACCGTCATCGAGAAGGATGTAGTTGTCTAGCAGGTCAGCCTGATACGCCTGGAAGCCCGCTACACTGGGGGAATTAAACTGGGTGTACTGGCTTAAACGCCCATTTGCTGACAGTCCCACCTGTCCGAAGCGACCCAGGGTAAAGTTATTGGTCACTGTTAGCGGTCCACTCGCCCCGCTCACATTAACCAGCATTCCCTCATAACGCTCTAACGCCGACACATCGGTGACGGGAATCGTAACGGTGGCCACGCTGGGCAAGGTTGCCGCTCCCAGGTTGAGGACGCTCCGCCCCATGACGGTATTTGCCAGAGAGAGCTGGGTCAGACTGCTGCTCAGAGTGGTGCCCGTAATAGTGCCTGTGGACGTACTGCTGGTAAATTCTCCCACCAATCCGGTTACCCGTACCCGATCGCCAACATTGCCAGAGAACAGCCCTGTGGGGTCAAACACAAAGATGCCCTCCGACGTGGCGACATCGTTGTCCCAATCTGTGTTTTCTTCCTGCACATAAAAGCCCGACAACCCGCTGCTACCAGGGAATGCCCCTACGACGACCCCTTCAATGGTTTGAGTACCGCCAAACGAGGGGTTGAAGCTGTTGCCGCTGCCCTGAATCTGGCTAATCAGGGTTAATAACGGATCGTTATCGGCGATCGCCACTGTTGCACTTGTGGTTGCACCCAAGTCGTAATTAGCCGTATCAATCAGATTCAGGGTGACGGTTTCGTTTCCTTCAACGATGGCATCATCCACTGGGGTGATGGTGATATCAACAAAGGATTGTCCAGCGGCGATCGTCGCTGTGCCCGTCAGGTTAGGTGTGTAGTCTGTGCCATTGGTTGCTTGACCTGTACCTGTGGCAACTGTGTAGTCCACCGTCAACGCATTTGTAGTGTCTCCAGTACGAGTAATGCGGAAGGTGCCAGGGTTTGAGACTTCCGACGCTAATGTTTCAGCGGCAGCAGTATCGGTGGTTTGGATAGTAACCTGGGGTGTCGTCGTGGAAATCGCACCCGGAGAACCAATCAGAGTAACGCCGCTGTCAAGAACGCTAAAAGCTCCATTGACACCAATAGCACTCAAGGTCGAGACAGATGTATTACCTGCTGCATTATCAAAGGTTGCAAACGGCGAAGCCAATGGAGATGAACCAAAAGTAACGCCCGTGATCAGAGTGCCGCCAGCGTTGAACAGATTCACTGCATCACCGCCAGTTCCTAGCCCCACACCCGAACCACTATAGGTGCCGATGAGCACATTAGCAGGCAGCGTACCGCCAAACCAGGTGTTAACGAAGGCGGTAGCCCTGGTTGCGTCACCTTCGATAAAGATAGCTGACTGACCAGGTGCAAGACTGGTTACGCCACTCAGTGCAACCGAGCTTGCGAAGTTATTTGAATTATCGTCTATCCGCCAGCCAGTGATATCTACAGCCGTGGTGCTGGTATTGGTCACCTCAAACCAGTCCGCTGCAACGCCAGGGCTATTGCCACTCGACCAGGGAGCGACTTCAGAAATGATTAAAGGTGCAGCAGCTTCCGTAATATCGGTAATATTGAGTGTGAAGTTAGTGGTTGCATCCGGAGTTGCTCCAATGCTGGTGTCATCGACATGTACGGTGACTGTATAGCTGGGCTTGTTTTCAAAGTCGAGAACAGTTCCGGCTTTGAGGAACAATCCAGTACCGACAATTTCAAAGGCAGCGGCATCAGGTCCGGCCAGGCTGAAGGTGTTGGTTCCCAGGGCATCATCGCTGACGATGATGGTGCCAACTCGAATCGCGGCAGAGGTGCTGCTGTTTTCAGCCAGAGTTGCAGTGGCGTTGCTCAGGCTGACCTCAACGGGAGCCGCGTTTTGATAAACGTAGGAAGCGGGGGCATAAACCCAGAGCTGCGGATGGTTACTGTCACCTCCCCCTCGTTCGTTGACAACATACAGCAAGCCGTTGTTGTCCATCGTTACCCCTTCGTGACCCTGGTTAGCCACACTCAAGGGATTGTCACTGTCAGAGCCGATTGTGAGAGAGCTAGTAATAGTGCCAGTGCGGGTGATATTCACGATCTTGCCGTCTTCCTGGCTGAGCACTAACAGATTGTCGTCTGTCAACGGGGACAACAGATTGGATAGGGCGTAAACATCAGCAATATCGGTGAGATTCGCCAGGGCTGGATCGAACAGGTTCGTGGAGTTTTCTATGGTGGATGAACCGTTGGTGGCTGTGCCCGCTGCAAAATCAATGTCCGTTTGGAAAATTCCTTGAGGGGTTGTCTCTTTGACGACGATATATCCACCCGTCTGGGGGTCGAAGGAAACTCCTTCCAGACCAATGTTGCCAACGGTTGTTCCTAGCTTGACGCTTTGCACATCGGCTCTCGATAGAGTGCCACCAGGAACATAAGTGAAGAGGTTAGCCTGACGGAGGCGTTCTTCGACGAGTACAAACTGGTTGCCACCGATATGGGTCAAGCCTTCTGGATCGTCAAAATCACCAATTGTTAAGGTCATTGAGTTAACCAATTGCCCGGTCTTGGTGACTTGCACGATCGAGGTTCCCTCGTCACCCAGGATAAATAGGGTATCCGTAACAGGGTTGTAGGTTACCGTGGAGACTTCTAGGGACAGTTGGCTGCCCGTTGGTGCAGGGGTGCGGGCAGGTACAGGCAGGTTGTAGCGACCAATGCGGACGTAGGTAGACAAGTCGATGGGTTCGCTGGAGACGGTATCGTTGTCAGCGATCGCCACTGTTGCACTCGTGGTTGTGCCCAAGTCGTAATTAGCCGTATCAACCAGATTCAGGGTGACGGTTTCGTTTCCTTCAACGATGGCATCATCCACTGGGGTGATGGTGATATCAACAAAGGATTGTCCAGCGGCGATCGTCGCTGTGCCCGTCAGGTTAGGTGTGTAGTCTGTGCCATTAGTTGCTTGACCTGTACCTGTGGCAACTGTGTAGTCCACCGTCAACGCATTCGTAGTATCTCCAGTACGAGTAATGCGAAAGGTGCCGGGATCTGTTCCAGCTTCAGCAGCAGCGTTGTCAGTGGCAGCGATCGATACTGTGGGTAGGGCAGATCCAAAAGAAAAATCAGCGGAATTTAATGCACCACTAGCAGCGTCAACGGCTGTCCAATTACTTTGATTCAGGATTTGTGCTTTAAACTCATCGATCGACAACCCAGTCCGAGAACCGTTGTACTGAGCGTTGGCAATGATGCCAGAACTTGTGATACTCAGGGCTGTTGAACCGAGGGCTAATGCTCCTGCACCAGAGTTTGCATCAGGAACGTAGGATGTATTCGTGCTATTGAGGTTCACTGTTCCACTGGTGACAAATCCACCTGTTGAAGCAACGTTAATTCCAAATAGTAATGAACCCCCATTGGCAGCATTCCAGGTAGTTTGTGTAACTGTAGCCGTAAATGGGGAGGAGGTGGCTACAGTTCCATCTGCACGTTGGTAAACAAAAATTTGATCGCCACTCCCAGAGATTCCGCTTAACCCGGCACTGCTAACAGAGCCGTTATCAGTAGTTGAAGGCGGTGTATTAGGAAATGATAGAACCACTACTGTACCTGCTGGAACAGCAGTAGTAGCCGTCCAAACCGCAAAATTTTCTCCTCCACGCCAACTGCCAGGCGTATTTGGTTGTTGATAGGATGCATCCGTGAAACCCAACATTGTGCCTGCATCGAGATCTTTGAAGGTAACGAATGCAAGACCATCGGGCGCACCAGAACGGAAACCAATGATGGCAATATCACCAGGATTGAGGATGGTAGGCATAAATTTGAAGAAATGAATTGACAGAAGAAAAACTAGATCGAGAGATTGATGCAATAAATAACTTTGGAGAGGGCGATCGCCCTCTAAAAACGCGCAGCACAAAACCGACAGCAGAGCAATCAGCCACATGAGCGGAGGCACCTGCTGTAGGGGTCAACGGGCAAAAACTTGGAAAAACTGTTTAGACGTCTGCGAGTAATGGAGACGCGCTGACGTAGCTAGAAGGACAATTTAGGGTGGATGAGGCATTGAGGCAAACGTTAACGATGGGCTAAAGATTCATTCAGTGGTTTCACTGATAGCCATCTATACAAATCTCACGCTTAGGTTAAGAAGACCCTATGCCTGTGTTAAACAGTATGCAGTTATACTGAACTTCACAAAATCTTGAAGATTTTAATAAGAGACTGATTTGAAGCTTGTTTTTTCTATCAACCTGATAAACAGAGAAGCCAAGGAGTCAGGAAATTCATTGCACCCATCGGCTCATTTCAGGGTTGACTAGCACAGCAAAAAATAAGTTTTGAAAGGGGTGAAGGGGGTATGTCAAATAGATTGTGTCAAGGGTAAAAACTCAAGTTGGAAAGCGATCGCCGAATTCAATCGCGAAGCGATTGAGAGCAGGTTTCCAGTCACGAAT